>JARXAH010000096.1 GCA_029865945.1 Bacteriovoracaceae bacterium
CATTGGTGCCATATTAGAACTACGAATCCGATTGAATCAACATTTGCGTATGTACGACTTCGTACTTATAAGACCAAAGGTTTGGGGTCAGCGAAGGCAACAGAAGTAATGGTATTTAAGTTGGTACAAAGTGCAGAAAAAACTTGGAATAAACTCCGAGGGTATGAAAGATTAGCTGAAGTTATTGACTTAAGATGGAAATTTGTTAATGGTATCAGGACTGAAGCGCAAGCCGCTTAACTTTTCCAAACACATCTTTTGAACATATCTCCTATAGGTTGCTCTAACTTCTGAATTTATTTCATTCATGGATAACATTTGAGTAGATCTTAAGACCATCCCAATAGGAATTTCTGAAAACAGAACGGTAATGCTTAAAACATAAATTTTATATTGATGCGGAATCATGCCATGAAAAATTAAGATCAATGACCAAAGGATTGCAAAGAATCCACCAAGGATTGAAGATTCAGTTGCACTTATTTTAGATGAAATCCATGGAACAAAATAAGATCGAATTATTTTTCCTAGCAAAATCATAGTTGTAACGATCAATGTCTCTATCAACACCATTTCTTTCTCGAACATAATGTGCTCTCTCAAAAAGCAGAGAAGTAAATTAATGAGGACTAAAACATTATAAAACATGGCCAAGAAAAGCATGATTGTTAAAAAATAAGTTTGGATTTTTCTTTGAGAAAAAATTTCAAAAAAAGAATTAATTCTCATCTTAATGGATAGAGACTCTATCGATGACTTAGATTCTGGTTCTTTAACATATTCATTAAACTGATTGTAAATCCTGTTTAGATAAAACCAGCCAAAAGCCACTATTATCAGTAAATAGATTCCTCCTTTGCAATAGTATTCAAATGCAATGGTTAACCCGACTACGACAGCAGTCGTGCTTATTGGAATCCACCGGCTATAAGATTCTGCCAAAGAAAGATAGCTAGTGCGAAACCGCTCAGCTGATGCTGGATCCATATTTTTTGATTGATTTTCTGCAGCGCTTTGCAGCATTGCTTCTTTTGAACCTGACCTCAATGCATTACTAAGTGAATCAAAAAACGCTTCTGCTGCAATCAAGACCCACATCATTTTGGTATAACCATTTTTATAAGAAATAATTGCACTAAAAACCGCCATTACGGCCATGGCCTCGAGGTAGATTCCAAACGTAATACATTTCTTATGTCCATAATGATCAGCTATAAATCCCGTTGGTATCTCAAATAAAATAGTTAAAATAAAAGCAATTGATGCATCAAAAGATACAACTTCGGGAGGAAGTCCAGCGAAGTAACCTATAAGTAAAGTTAGGGTGATGGCCGTTGCTGCACAAGCAGCCGTATCAACAGCTAAAACTTTTCCGGTTAGCGACAGAAATTTATTCATAAATCATATTTTTAGATAGCGTTTTTAAATCTTGTAACAAATTATTTCCCCTCCAGAAATTCAATTCCAATAGATTCACAGTCTCGAAGCAGTTAGGGAATGATAATTGAGTACGATCTACTTCTCATCATCCGGAGACACATAATCTGAGAGATAAACATTAGTGCCTAATAACTTATCAAGAAAATTCACGTTTCCTAAATCCCTCTTAACGTTTTGATTCTGAGAGATTAATTTTTGAAGCTTTAAAATAATGTCGGCAACGTAAATATTAAGCTGTAGTACAATAGCTGCACTATCATTTTGATCTATTATTTCTTTTAATTTTCCATTCATCAACATGCTGGACATAAAAAATTTCTTAAAATTTTGACGAGCAACATCCATCGAAAATTCAGGAGTATTTAAAACATTATTTTGAGTTAAAAAATGATACCAATTAGAAACGGACCAAGAGTAAAAATCATTCAAATAAAACGCCATCATGTAATCATAAACTTGAAAAGGTTCAGTAGAATAATATTTCCATTTACTAAATTCACTTCCGCTTTGAATCACAAAACGACTGTTCCCAAGGCCGGCCATACTACTTCTAACCTCCTCCACTTTAACTTTTGCATCAGAATTGAAACCTAGTGCAATGGCAAGATTTATATCAGAGATGGGACGCTTGGGACCATTAAGTGGTATTTCATTTACTTTCCAGACACTATTGACATCCAAAATAATTGGTAATTTATGCCAATAAACATTGGGTATTGAGGAATTATTTTGAGTATTCGGCCTAAGATAAAAATTAGACATCCAAAGCAGTGAGGATTGATTTGTTGTAATAAATTCTACAACTTCTTTCTCAAACACATGGGGAGACTGGTTTTGATTTGGACGAGGTATTTGCATTTCAGGAAATTTATCGTCGAAGACTGAACCATGCTCTAAAAGTAATTGTAGTTTTCTGGCCCGCTGATCTGCTTGTTCGTAATGAGCAAAATTTTCTGGCATCGCCGCCAGAAGGTATGTAATCTTATCCATGAAAAAATGCAGCAAAAGCATATCAGCATAAGAGTTTCCTCCCATATAATTGAAGAAACTTGTCTCCCAACTTGCAACTATCGGTGCTCCATCACTTAGCATTATTTTATTTTTAGAATCAACGACCATGACACTAGTTATCTGCTTGCTCGAATTTTTGTATGGTAAGAAAAGATCAATTTTAGATGTATATTCCCCATCTCCAGTCCGACGTGACAAGAGGAAATCAATCATTGTGTAATACCTATCGATAAAATTTTGTTCCGTTATCGAAAAATTAAGCTTGTAATGGTGAGGAATCAGCAAAGGCTTACATGCGCTGTAGGTATTTTCAAAATTAAACACCAACACTACGAAGAATAATAAAAAATTTCTTGAAAGATTAAACATAGATGTAACCCCAACTTGGCAATAATATGTTTTTAAAATCATTCTAAGATTTTATCATAACACAAGATTCGCCCCTGAAATTACATGACTAAATCTCTAAAGAAAATTTTATTGATTTTTAAAAATGAAATATTCGAAAAATAAATTAAATCTTCCTGGCGATCAACATCCCATCTCTAATGGGAAGCAAGACAAGTTTCACTCTTGAATCGTTTTTGGCGTGTTCATTAAACGAAACAATATGATGATCGCTCTTTTCCACAGGATTAAGCACTCTTCCACTCCACAAAACATTATCGACCACCATCAATCCACCACGACGCAATTTAGGAATACAGGCATCCCAGTAATTGATGTAATTACCCTTGTCCGCATCAATGAACACTAAATCTAACTCAAACTCTAGATCGAGTGAGGCAATCGTTGCCAGAGCAGGGCCCATCCTTAACTTAATTTTTTTCCCATGCTCACTTTGACTCCAAAATTCTTGAGCAACCGCAGTGGCCGCAGGGTCAATATCACAGGTAATGAGTTCTCCATCTTCCGGCAAAGCTTCCGCCATGGCTAGCGCACTATAACCAGTAAAGGTTCCAAGTTCTAAAATTCGTTTTGCGTTTATGCAATTTATCAACAACTGGAGAAAAGAACCTTCTAAAGCACCCACTTGCATATGAGGCGCCTTCATCGTTTGATAAGTACGCGTTTTTAATTTCTCAAAAATAGTGCCCATCGGTGTGCTATGTTCTTCGCAGTATTTTTCAATTTCTTTTGCAACGATATTGTACATTTTTATTTACTCTCACAAGCAAAGTGATAAATTTCTTTAACGAGTCCTAGCTTCCACAAAATAAATCTCCATTTTTTATAAATCTTAAAATAGATAGATTTAAAAAATCGATAATTGGGAACTTTATTTAGCGCCATATTTTGGATTGCAAAAAATACTTCTTGCTCTGAATTCAGAGTCTTAATACTTCCTAGAAAATGGTTAATATAAGAATTAAATTCTTTCATATACCAGTAGTGAATAAATTCTTTATCTCCCTGAGCGCAAATGGATAGTTTTTTTGCCCAGTAACTAACAGCAAATTGCTCAGCAAAGTAGAGAGCATTGATTTCAAAAATTTCGTCACACAATTTAAGGGATTTATCTACAATTTCTTTGTGCTCAATGGGGCACCAAAAGAGGCCAGCATTAAACATACAGATTTCTTTATCTAAGGTTATCAAAGTTTCTGGCAAAGCTAGCAACTGCTGCCTCACTTTCTTAATTCCATAATTAGGAGGATTGAGAATTGCACCTTCATTTAAATGAAAAATAGTGTGTCCAACATCTAAATCCATCATGATTTCATCAAGAGACCTAATAGCGTAAACATCAGAATCACAATACAAGAGATCTGATGGATGACCATCATTGGCATGACTAACATGATGAAAAAAATGTTCAAAAACTTTTAATTTTACTCGGTGTAAATTTTTTCCTTTTGGAACCTTTTGATAATCAATAAAAACTTGCAGCGGAAAAATCTGAAACTGGATTTTTTCTTTCCAATCTCCAATAAATTGAAAATAGTCTTTAAAGAAAAGTTCATCTTCGGTGTAAATGATAATTTTTACTTTAGGGTCTAATAACATCCAAGAATTTTGTTTCATTAATGAATAGATAGCAAAGACAGTCTGTGATTTTACTTGAATTGAAGTGTGAGCGATGAAAACGAATGTTTTGTTTTTTTTCCATTCCATAAAGAGCGACCAGTTTACTGGTACAAACCTTTAAAATATTCGATCGTTTTAGATAGCCCATCTGCCAATTTAATTTTGGGAGACCAATTGAGCAGTTGTTTCGCTTTCGTTAAATCGGGCCTTCTTTGCATAGGATCATCTTGTGGAAGAGGCTCAAAAATAATTTGCGACGACGAATCCGTCATATCTACCACCATGTTGGCCAATTCTAAGATCGTAAACTCATCTGAATTACCAAGATTAACAGGTCCTTGATATTTATTGGTTGCCATGAGCTTCATCATTCCTTCTATAAGGTCGCTCACATAACAAAAACTTCTCGTCTGATTTCCCTCGCCATAAACTGTAATATTTTGTCCATTGAGTGCCTGATTAATAAAATTAGAAACCACTCGCCCATCTTCAGGATGCATCTTCGGGCCGTAAGTATTAAAAATACGCATGATTCTTATGTCCACTCCATGTTGGTGCATATAGTTGACGGCCAAAGATTCTGCCACCCGCTTGCCTTCATCATAGCAGGCCCTTGGCCCGATAGGATTTACATTCCCCCAATAATCTTCTCGCTGTGGATGAACTTGCGGGTCACCATAAACTTCACTGGTAGAAGCAATTAAAATTCTCGCCTTCACCCTCTTGGCAAGACCCATCATATTCATGGTTCCCAAAAATGATGTTTTAAGAGTTTTGAGAGGATTAAATTGATAATGAATCGGTGAGGCCGGACAGGCCAAGTGATAAATTTCTTCAACTTCGGCCATGAAAGGATTCGTAACGTCATGACGAACTAATTCAAACTTATCGTAATCGCGAAGATGTAAAATATTGTCTTTGTTCCCGGTAAAGTAATTATCAATGCAAATAACTTCATTGCCTTGTAAAATAAGTTGTTCACAAAGATGCGATCCTAAAAATCCAGCGCCACCTGAAACCAATATTCTTTTCATACTTTTTCCTAATCGTCCCTATAGTATTTACAACTCTCGATTTTGAGGTTGATGGTAACAAAAAAATAGAGATAATCCTACCGATGAATTATCAAAGACTCCCCATATTATTAACTGAAGATGACCCTCTTTTAGCACAAAGTTATACTAACATTATTAAGGACCACGCCCCTATTATCCACGCGTCCCGCCTCCATGAAGCGATGGAACTTCTCTCCCATTGCTCACCAACGCATCAAACCTACTCTCTTGCGATTGTTGATTTGCATTTGGGGAATCATGCTCAGGAGGGCCTAAAAATAGTTTCACTCTGCTACGAACTTGGCATTCCCACTTTTGTCCTCTCGTCTAGCAATCAATCGGAATCCATTGAGAGTGCTTACCTAAATGGGTGTCTCCATTTTTTAAATAAAATGGAAGTTAAAGATGAACTTGGGCATTACCTCACTCAATTTTATCACTCTCTTGAAAAAAATATTAATAATTTATTTGAAAAACAATTTATTACCCAAAATCAAAAATTAAAAAATTCGATAATTGATTTAATCAATCAAAATCTCAGCAACCAGTGCATTTTTATCTCCGGGGACACAGGCTCAGGAAAAAGTCATTTGGCAAATTTCATTCACGATAATCAAAGATTTAATGGAGATTTTATTTCCCTTCATTGCGGTGAAATTTCTGAACAACTCATGGAGTCGGAATTATTTGGACACGCGAAGGGTGCTTTTACTGGCGCCGAAAAGAATTATCTTGGGCGACTTAGAAAATCTCACCTTGGAACTTTATTTTTAGATGAAGTGGGAACTCTCAGCGCAAATGTACAAGTAAAACTTCTTAAGGCCATTGATGAAAAAATGGTTATTCCCGTTGGCAGTAACGAAAGTCACAAAATTCAATTCACTCTCATCTCTGCAACCTGGGAAGACTTGAGTGAAAAAATATCCCAAGGAAAATTTAGAGAAGATTTATGGTACCGTATCATGGGACATTTAATTCACATTCCCCCACTATCCGAAAGACGAGACGATATTTTTTTGCTGCTGAATCATTTTATGGAAAAATCTCCCCGCAAATTTTTTCTCTCCCACGATGCAAAAGATAAACTGCTTAACTATGAGTGGCCGGGAAATGTCAGAGAATTACAAAAAATTGTAAAAAGGCTTTCCTTTTTATCAAAAGGCATCGTAAAAGCTGACGATATTATTCTTAACAAGAATAGCACCCTTCTTAATGAGAAAAAAATTAATCCCGTAGTTGATCCCATTTTACCTGAACTCGATCTAGATTATGTTCGCCAAATTGGTCTAGGGGCCTACCTTGAACTCATCGAAAGTCAGTATGTAAAACATTGTATAGAGACACAAAAGTCCTCCATCACTCAAACGATGAAGGAACTTAAAATTTCTGCCGCTCGTTTCTATCGTATCCAAAAATCCCTTGGCGACGTCACGCGACATTAACGTTGCTAATAGTTGGCATCACCTTTGCTATAAGGCATTCCATAATTAAAAAAGGAGTGACGACTATGTCTATTGAACAATCAAAATTAATTCAAATGTACCGAAAAAAATTCCCCAATGAATCTTTTAGGAAGATGTCAAAACGCACGGGAATTCAAATCTCTCGTCTTTTTAGAGTTTTCAATGGTCAAGAGATGCGAATTTCTGAATTTTTAAAAATTCAAGAATTTGTGTGCGATCAATCTGAGTTTACTCCAACCGTTAATTCTGATGAGCAAATTTGGAATTGGATAAAAAGTAATTGGTCTGGCCTTTCTTTATCTCGTAAACTTCATGTTCAAAATTTAATTCAACATTATATTGATGAGATGAAAGATTACTATTTAGATGAAAATGAAATGGCCGAGGAAGAGGAGAAATTAAGCTATGAAGCCTAACGAAATCACTCCCATCATGCGAAAAATTTTAAAAAAACTTTACACTGCTCCCGCTGGAGCTTCTGATGCGGGACAACTTGGCCTTTCCTTGTCACTTAATGATTTAACGATAACCAAGTCTCTTAGAAAATTGTGGGAACATGGCTACATTAAACGTGATCCTATAGGCAATTATTCTCTTTCGCCAAGTCATAAAGATGTGATCTTAGAATTATTAAAAAATAAAAAACGCAACAAGTATGAAATTCATAAAATTCTTGGCGATTGCGTTGAGTTCGCTTCAGAAAATAGTTCAAGCGAATCACTTGATTTTTATGAATTGAAATTATCAAATTTAAACGCAAAAATTCTTGAATCTAAGATGAAAGAATTAAAAGAATTTATACAAAAATTACAAATGCACGGTGATACTAAAAACCATGACACAAAAACCTATTTTGTCTATCGTGGAATGATTGAAGAAAAAATCCTAAGACAGCAGGTCGACGAAATGTACTTAGGACCAGCATAAAAAAAAATACGAAGGAATAATTTGAGCAGGGATGCTCATTTTCTAGGGTTGGTATTACTTGATAGCGACCATATCTCCCAACTTAACATAGGTCTCAATCCCGTTATACGAGTGATCCAAAATATCTTCCGATGGTTGCCACGCTTTATATTGTCCTAAAATAATCACTGTGGAGCCTCCGAACAAAAAATATCCTTTTTGTTGTCCTCTCAAAAAGGAATGATCTTCTTGATGAGTTTGAACAATCTTACCAACCATCAAGGCCCCAACTTCTATATAGGCCAGCTTTCCAAAATTTTTCGTTTCAATAATGGACACTCTACGCTCATTTTTTATAAATGTTTCTGGATAGGTTTGCAAAGCTTTAGGCGCAACAGAATGTAACGATCCCGACTTTGTATAACTGACAATCGTTTTGCCATCATCAGGGTAGTGATACCGGTGATAATCAGTAGGACAGAGCCTTGCAATTAGCATGGGGCCTCGATCAAAAAATTCCGTCCAATCGTGTTCATCACCCAATAAATCTAAAGGGCGAAGGAATTGTCCCTTGACGGGAAAGCGCAATGAATCGTGAATTTCTTCTGTGCCAAAATATCTTGCTTCGGCCGGAGCCCCCATCATGTTATTTTCTATCGGCCATGATCTTTTTCCCGACTTAAATTCTCTAATAAAAAATTGATTAAAATTGGCATAAGAATTTTCATTACATATTTTCTTATCTTTTATTTTAATTTTCCACCAATCTTTGGAATAATTTCCTGGTAAATAATCAGGCATGTGAATTTTATAATTTTCTATAAATTTTGGAATAAGATGACGACTTATTAAGGAATTATAAAATGCGCCAACAACCAGCGAGGGGATTTTGGACTTAGATAGTAAAAATTCCAATATTTTCGCTACAATATTTTTACCATAAATTAACTTCATCAACACAGAGCCATAAACATTTTCAACTTCAGTTGATTGAGAATATCTATTGTAAATGATAAGTTGAGACTGTGATTGATTAGAGTTTTGCATATAATAATAACCTACTCGATTTTTTATTAAGTTGAAACACAAGTTGAAACAAATGAGGAAAGAATTATGAAATTAAAATTGAGATCATTTAAATCTTTGGCCCAATTAATGTTTTTATTTCCGACCATTATAAACTCAAGTTTTGCATCTCCCTTCAATATTCCCCTTGCGGCCACTGAGGCTTCAAAATCACCAAAAGTTTCACAAGCAATCGCACCCAATATCTTGCAAGAAATCGACAAAAGTTTCATCTCCATCTATAAAGAATCCGTACCCTCTGTCGTGAACGTAACCAACGTAAAAAAATTTCGTGATTCATTTTTTGGCGACACTTATCAACAAGAGACCGGAGGGGGAACAGGATTTATTTGGAACGATGAAGGATACATAGTAACCAATTTTCATGTGGTGCAAGATCCCAACGCAACTTTTATGATTTCGTTTTATAAAACGAAAGAACAACTTGAGGCCAGGGTTGTTGGTGTGGAGCCAAAATTAGATGTCGCAGTACTTAAAGTAAAAAAACTTCCCGCAGGTACTAAGCCCATTTCCGTTGGTAAATCTGGAAATCTTCAAGTAGGCCAAATGTCCTCTGCCATCGGAAATCCTTTGGGGCTTGATTACACATTTACGACGGGAGTTGTGTCAGCACTAGGACGAAAAATTGACGGAATTGGCGGCGTTAAAATTAGCAATATGATTCAAACCGACGCGGCCATCAATCCAGGAAATTCTGGCGGGCCGCTCATCAATTCTTCCGGTGAACTTATTGGTATGAATACCATGATTTTTTCTGCTTCTGGGACAAGTGCCGGGTTAGGTTTTGCTGTTCCTGTAGATTCCATTTCACGAGTTGTTCCCGACCTTATCAAATTTGGAAAAATTATTAGACCCGCCCTTGGTATTGTTCCGCTCCCTGATCAATATTTATCTCACTTAAAACTTGATCAAAAAGGACTAGTCGTTGCTGCTATTCCCGAAGGCTCCAACGCTGAAAAGGCGGGGCTAAGAGGCATGCGCCGCGATCGCCGCGGCCAAATTTTCATGGGAGACATCATTACCAAAATTGATGATCAGTCTATCGAATCGGTTGATTCCATTTTTGAAATTTTAGACAAATACAAAATTGGTGATGTGGTGAAATTAACCATCATTCGTGAAGGGGAAAAGAAACCGCTAATTGTCTCTCTTAAACTACAATCAACTTAATTTATTTGATTGATATTTGTCCTGGGTTCAATGACCAATGATCCTTAATCACATTTTCATCTTCCACTCGGTAGCGTTCGATTTCAAAATCGAGCGCTTTAACCTGATTATCAATTGATAGCATGTCACGGTCATTATTATTTTTTAGTTCCGTAACGCCCTTGAGTGCTTCTTGCCATTCACTTTTAAGTCTCTCCATGCGTTCTTGATAGATGGCGTTGATATTGTCCATGCGCAAATTATTTTCGTAATTGGCCGTACTATTTCGGTCGCGGTATCCCTCTAAAATGGCGCGCTTCTTTAATAAGACTTTCATCATCTCCTGAGCAGCTCCTAAAGTTTTTTGAAATTCTTTACTCTCAAAAAACAAAAAACTTCCTGTAGTCACTCCCACTTTTTTTATGCACTTTCCCCACTCGCGCACTTCTGCCAAGACGTATTCATTACTTCTCCCGCGAATAAAGGCCTGGCAACGAACATCAGGTCGACCCTCATTCCAAAACTCTAAATCATCGTCTCGTTTTAAAAATTTTGAATTAGTGAATTCGAGCCTTAATCTCATGAGACCTTGCTCTGGTATCAATTTTGAAACTCTTCCAGTAAACAAAGTTTCTCCGAACGCAGTCCACGTAAAAATGGTAATCAATCCATAAACATAAATAACATTCATGCTTACTATTATCTCGTGTAACGAAAAAAAGAAAAGTTGAATTGATGTTTAGGTCAAATTAAATACGGGAGATAGCACCTTTGCCAATCCCTTCAAAAGCGGCAACGGTCACTAGATCATTTTTTTGTCCATATTCATTTTTGATTACCTGAGCAAAATGTTGCGACAGTTTTTCAATAGTGGACTCACATGGTAATACATAGACGTATTTAGCAGGAATTTTTAAATGAAATTTTCCTTGAGAGGATTCATAAGCAATCTCAATAACAGAATTTTTATCACTAACAATATTTTCTTGAAACGCAAAATGAATATTTTGAGAAAACAAATCATTAGTCAATTTTAAAGCGAGATCATTTCTAAGTTCATCATTAACCCAAACTTTGAGTGTATTGGAGTGGCCATGAAGCAATCGCTGACAATTTCCTTTGTGCAGTTTTAGGCCATGGGTGTAACGAAAAAAAGGAATGCTCTCTTCTTTAATTTTTTTTTCGCTAAACTCTTCTCTTAACGTTACCCGAAAAGATAAATCTTTTTGCTCTACATATTTTTGTAATAATTCAGACAAAGAAATTTCCATATCTTTGAGAGAATGATTTTCTTGCCCTATAGGATAAAAAAGATCAGACGGTGCCGTATACTCAATTAATTTGAATGCAAGCGTTCTTTGTTCGCTGGATATATCTTTAAGCAATTTCCATTGATCAGTTGTTAAACATAACTTGTGATCACAATATTCATCGATGATACGTTTTAAATGGGGCTTAACTTTCCCAAAGTCCATAATCATTCCATCAAACGCAATTGGCCCATCGATTTTAACATCAACAACTAAAGACGCCCCACAAGGAATCCCATTACTTGGATCCAAATAGGCATAATCTAAAATGGTAATATTTTCGTAAAATAGTGTGGTTTCCATGAGAGTTCCCGCCTTCCCTTATCTTAGCTTATAGGCCTAAAAATAAAAAACGTCTCTATTTTAATGACTAATTATTTCACAGTGATTTTTTAACAATAATACTACTCGTGTAAGACTGAGGTGAAGTATCTTCGCTGTATTTTAAGATTTTAAATTTGGGAAAAAAATTGAGGACTTCATGCTTTTTTAAAAAATATTCATCTGGCTCAGGGCTCTTAATTTGGTGTTTGTGTTCAATAAGAAAACCCTCGTAAAAGATATAACCCCCAGGCTTGAGCCAACCTACTAATTTATTGAGCAACTTTCGGTCCACATAATAAAAAGATAAAATCGCATCAAAGGATTTAGGAGGAAAATGATATTCATTGACGTCCGCAACAATGGCAGTGATCTTTGTTTGATTTTCTTTGGCCAAAATTTCAGCTTTTTTCACCGCTATGCTACTAATATCAATACCGACAACATCAAAACCCTTGGACGCCAAAAAGACGCCATTTCGCCCCTCACCCATGCCCACATCAAGAACACGCCCTTTTGAGGGAATCACATGAAAGTTAGTGGCCAAAAATTTTGCAGGTTTTTTTCCATAGATAAATTCTTGCTTACTGTAGGCCTTATCCCAGTGAGATTTTAAATCCGAGTTGCTACTAATGACCTTGCCGGTTAAAAATTCGAAGCGCTCTGCTCCCACCGGTTGACGTGTGGCGACGGTCCCAATATTCGCATGCCCCAATTTTGCAACTAACCCAAAAAAAATAGTGATCGATAAATTAAAGAATAGTTGCATGAACTCATCCCACCTGAGGGACAGGATTAGATGGAACTCAGCTATTAGTCAAGTCTTACAAGTAAATATTATAGCTATTAGAACTGATGAAATTTTGAAAAGTTTTTAATTTGATTTCCATCATGAGTTAACTTTTCCATGTGCTTAATCATTATCTCGACAGCTTCCGAAGTCTTAAGCGGGAGAGGAATGTTTATATAGTAATTGGATTTGAAATTTTGTAGCTCTAAGTTACTAGAGGGCGTGAAACTACTAAACTGGAATAAACATAATTTCTCTTGGTTGATATAAATTTTTAATTGTTGTTTGATTTTTCGCTCAAAAATTCTCGACTCCTCTAAATTTGTAGTGCAAACAATCACCCAACTCATTTCATGTTTTGAAACTTGTGCCATCAACGTTTCTAAATCTAAAAGTAAAAATTCAGTTCGCTGTTTTTGAAATTCTTGGGATAAATGAAAATAGTTATGGTTAATCTGATTTTCTATTTTTAGGCCGTAAATCGTATCCAAAGTATCTCCTATATTCATGACATCTACCTATCGCTTATTCTTTTCGTCTTTTCGAAAAAATACGCTTAATTTATCAAGCAGGTAATCGAATAGAGTGAATATTTTGCCGGCCCCGATAATGACTAAAATCATCAAGATTATAGAAATTAGAGAAATAGTAATGTTGGTCATCAAATATTTGATACTTAATTCCTCATCTTGCCCATTGGTCACCGCTGAAGATTTTGAACAACCTGGCAAGAAACCTAGTCCACTCTTTTTTTGGGTCAGTGATGAACCATTGCGCTGACGGTTGAGATTTTCCGCCACAACTGCGTTGTATCCATCAATATCGTCAGGAGTAAGATCTCTATTGGCCATCGGTCCAAAAGAAAGTGAACTATACATAATCGCGCCGGCCTGGGAAGAATGGTCAAGGCCGATGGTGTGTCCTAATTCATGAATTAAAACTAAGGTTAAATTTTCTTGATTCTTTAAAGACGTATGGGAAGTATTGATAACAATGTCGGCCTTACGAATAAAAGGTGTAGATGATTGTCTCATCGTCACCGCCATGGTTCCTAGGGCAGAGTAACCAGTATCTTTTGTGAAATTGCTTGACCATTTTATGGTCTGAATATTTCCCCTCCCCTGGGCCTGATCCCATGGAATGAATTCCCAAATTTTGATTGGAGACGAGGATTGAGAAAACCAAATCTCAATCGCATCGACCAAGGCATCTTCTGTCATTTTAAGATCGGTCTCATCAATTTCAGAGGGATTAACAGTAAAGTAAATGGGAAAATTCATCCAAAAAAAACCAGCACGAAAATCACTTGTAAATTGATAGGCAAAGGACGTTGTCGTAGTGATTTGGGCAGCCAAAATGATGGCCGATATAGACCAAAACATCCATGTTCTAGTCTTGGTGGCCTGGTTGTTCCGTCCTTGAAACACTTTATACCTACCTTGGTATAAGATTAATTTGTATTGAGCTTCTCAAATCCTCATGATTCAAGATCTCACTTACCTATAAAGCACATTTCATGCCAAATGATTTTGTCTTCCTAGTGACAGGATATTCAGCTCTTAGATGATAGTTCAGATATTTTGAAACTTGGAGGTAGGGCAAAAAAAACCCCGAGAGAAACTCTCGGGGCCAAATAATCACTTGATAATTAATTCAAATTCGAAAGAGCGTAAACGAGAAATAGGCCTAGAATTACATCATGCCGCCCATTCCACCCATACCGCCCATTCCACCGCCGTGTCCACCATGAGCAGGTTCATCTTTCTTAGGAAGATCTGCAATCATCGTTTCCGTTGTTAGCATTAGGCCGGCAACAGAAGCAGCGTTCTGAAGAGCTGAACGAGTTACTTTAGTAGGATCAACAATTCCGGCCTTAATTAAATCTTCGTAACGATCGTCACGAGCGTTATAACCAAAGTTACCATCTTTAGAAGCTCGGATAGAATTAACTACTACCGATCCTTCTAAACCAGCATTTTCCGAAATTTGACGAATAGGTTCTTCAATTGACCTTCGAACTATTTTGATACCAAAAGCTTGTTCTTCATTAGCAGCTTTTAAATTATCAAGAACGGAAGAAGCGTGGATAAGAGCAGCACCACCACCCACGATGATACCTTCTTCTACCGCAGCGCGAGTTGCATTGAGTGCATCTTCCACGCGATCTTTTTTCTCTTTCATTTCAGATTCCGTAGGAGCTCCTACTTTGATTACCGCAACACCACCAGCAAGTTTTGCGAGGCGTTCTTGCAATTTTTCTTTGTCATAGTCAGAAGTAGTTTCTTCAATTTGCGACTTAATAGCACCAACGCGAGCATTTACTTCTTTTTTGTCGCCATTTCCGTCAACGATGATGGAATTTTCTTTATCAATCGTTACACGCTTAGCAGTTCCAAGATCTTTAAGTGTAGTTGCATCCAAGTTCATTCCCAATTCTTCAGAAATAACTTGTCCACCAGTTAAGATAGCAATGTCTTTCAACATTTCTTTTCTTCTATCACCAAATCCTGGAGCTTTTACCGCACACACGTTAAGTGTTCCACGCAATTTATTAACAACAAGAGTTGTCAGTGCTTCGCCTTCAACATCTTCAGCAATAATTAAAAGTGGCTTACCAGTTTGAACAGTTTTTTCAAGAACTGGAAGAAGTTCTTTCATTCCAGAAATTTTCTTATCAGTAATAAGGATTAATGGATTTTCAAAACTTGTTTCCATTTTTTCAGAATTTGTTACGAAATAGGGAGATAAATAACCGCGATCAAATTGCATACCTTCAACAACTTCAAGAGTTGTTTCAGCAGTTTTTGATTCTTCAATAGTAATGACACCTTCTTTTCCAACTTTTGACATAGCTTCAGAAATAAGTTTTCCAATTTCTGAATCATTGTTTGCTGAAATAGATCCTACCTGAGCAATTTCTGCATCAGTTTTAATGGGCTTAGACATTTCTTTTAACTTAGCTACAACTTTATCAACAGCGAAATCAATTCCACGCTTAAGATCCATTGGATTATGTCCTGCAGAAACAAGCTTAGCACCTTCACGGTAAATAGCTTGAGCAAGAACAGTTGCTGTTGTTGTACCGTCACCTGCATCGTCATTAGTTTTTTGAGCAACTTCTTTTACAAGTTGAGCGCCCATATTCATAAATGCATTTTCTAATTCAATTTCTTTCGCAACCGTTACTCCATCTTTTGTAATCGCTGGTGCGCCAAAAGATTTTTGAATAACGACGTTACGGCCTTTTGGCCCAAGTGTTACTTTAACTGCGTTGGCGAGTGCATTAACGCCTTCAAGGATGAGGTTTCTTGCTGCTTCACTATACTTTAGTTCTTTTGCTGACATAGGTAGACTCCTTAATATTAATTATAAAATTGCTATTTTTGATGATGAGAATGTTGGATTATTCCAAAACACCTAAGATTTCATCTTCTTTCATGATGAGGTAATCTTTGCCTTCAACTTTAATTTCAGTTCCAGCATACTTAGAAAATAGAATTCGATCGCCGGCCTTAACATCAAGCGGACGGACACTTCCATCAGTTAAACGGTAACCCTTACCAATAGAGATTACTTCTCCTCTGGCCGGTTTTTCTTTGTGGTTGTCTGGAATAATAATTCCACCCAAAGTTTTAGTTTCTTCTTCTACTCTTTTTACGAGAACGCGGTCTTGTAATGGCTTCACGATCATAGAAATAACCTCCTGGATTAAACAAAAAGTGTTTATTATTGAACAATAATGATTGCGTACTTAGTTAATGTAGGTGCTGGGATTTCAATGTCAATGGTAAGGCCAAAAAAAACTACCTTAGTCAAGCATAGGGCAGAACTGTCCTCCCTTGTAAAAAATCCCTTAAATTAGAAAAATTACATACGATAAGAAGGTTATGTCTAAACAACCGTCAGTTTGGCGCCGCAAATACATTATCAACTTAGACTTCCAAGGATCTTTCATCCAGAAGTCATTGTTTATAGCATTTACCATCAATGTTATCTTTTATTTTGCTTTGGAATTTGTATTCATCAAATTTAATATTTACGGCGAATCCCTTCAGCATGATGCCAGGGTAAAATTTTATACCTTTCTTAAAGATCAAAAAGAAATTTTAAATCTTACTTTTTTGTATGTCGGTTCGATTACGGCCTTATTCATCGTCTTCTGGGGTATCTTTCAATCACACCGCATTGCAGGGCCATTGTTTAATTTAAAATTACAACTGAAGAAAATAAAGAGTGCGAAAAATTTAAAAGAATTATCTGAGGTGGGAGTAACCAAGTTTAGAACAAGCGACTACTTTCACGATTTAGCAGAAGAGTATAATCAAAGCATCAAGCATATCAATAAACTCCTAAGTGAAAATAATGTTGAATCCCTTGAGCAACCTGAACTTGGAAATGTAGAAGATTTTGAGGCCCACAAAAAAAATACCACGAAAAAAGCGGCCTAAAATTAATTCATCTCTGACCAGTTTACACCTACTCCCGTGTCCACTTTGAGAGGCACCGAAAGAACAACCGTTGATTCCATGATTTTTACGACTTTTTCTTTAACTAATGAAATTTCATGATCAGGGCACTCGAGCAAGAGTTCATCATGAATCTGTAGTAGCATACGAGATTTTAAATTTTGAGAAACTAAAAAATCTTGAACGACGAGCATCGTTCGCTTGATGATATCGGCCGCCGTACCTTGGATAGGAGAATTGATGGCCACGCGCTCGGCAAAAGATTTTTCTAGTCGATTTTGAGAATTGATATTGGGAATTTTTCTTTTTCTACCAAGCAAAGTTTCACTATACCCAGACTCCATGGCCTTTTCTTTTAACGAATCGAGGTAGGCCTTGACGCTAGAAAAGCGGTCGAAGTAGTGCTTAATGTAGGTCTTAGCTTCGGATTGTGAAATCCCCAGTGATTCTGACAAACCGAAGGAAGTTTGTCCGTAAAGCAATCCAAAATTAATCGCCTTCGCACGCGACCTTTGATCAGAAGTAACTTGGGAAACGGGTGTCCCAAAAACTTCCGCGGCCGTCATGGTGTGAATATCAATATTGTCATGAAACGCCTTAACCATAAAAGGATCTTGAGAAAAGTGGGCCAAAATTCGCAACTCAATTTGCGAATAGTCAGCACTTAAAAATTGGAATCCTGTGGGCGCAACAAAGGCCTTGCGAATCAATCTGCCATTTTCTGTTTTAATGGGAATGTTTTGTAAATTGGGCGTATCAGAACTTAAACGACCAGTGGCCGCCACGGTTTGGCGAAAAGAAGTGTGCACTCGCCCCTTTGTGTCCACAAGTTGCGGAAGCGAAGTCACATAGGTGGAAAGTAATTTTTCAATTTCACGGTACTTTAAAAGCGACTCTGGCACTGGGGAAAGTTTCATTTGTGATAATTTTGCAAGCACGCTGGAATCTGTGGATGGGCCAGTTTTATTCATTTTTAGTGTCGGCAATCCTAGTTTCTCAAAGAGTAAGGTGGCCACTTGTTTAGGAGATTTTAAATTAACCTCCATCCCCGCTGCTTCCAGCTGAATGGATTTTTCAATTTCCGCCAATTTTTGAGAAAAAGAATTTTCAACACTTTTTAAGAAATTTAAATCGAGAATAATTCCATCGACTTCCATGGTGGCCAAAACATAATTGAGGGGCAAATCAAGGTGGTAGTATATTTCATCCAAGGTTTGGGCCGCAATTTCTAACTTTAATTTTTCGCCGCTATCGAAGAGATGAGTCAGATTATCAATAACTTGATTTTCTGAAATCAACTGATCAGTATTTTCTTCAAAACTTTGAAAAATATTTTCTTCCACCAAAAATTGGGCCAAGGGCACATCAAAAAAAGCGGAAATATTATTTTTTATATTTTTGTGCTGGATATATCTTTTAAAAAAATCTTTTGGATTTTGATGATAGATTGTTTTATTTTTAAATTTCCCCTCGTCCAAGACCATATCCATTTCAGCATCGCTACAGAGAAAAAAATGATTTTTAGATTTTGCGTAAAATTGATGGTTGCAAAATGCGAGTGCAATTTCCTTGGATTCTATAAATTCTTTTGAGGTAAAGTCTAAAAATGAGGTAGGTATTTCTTCGATTAATGTCGAAGGAGTTGATTGCGAGGCGACTGGAAGAGCACTAAATCTTGCTAACTGGGATTTGAAGCCTAAGCGTTTTAAGTAGTCGATAAATCCTGGCGTTACTTTAAATGTATATTTCAATTTTGAAACGTCAAAGGGAAGGGCCATATCTTTTTTTACGTTAATCAATTCCCGAGATAAAATGGCATCTGCCCGGTGTTCTTTCAGCGCGTTTTGCGATTTCGCATTTTTTATTACGTCGGTTGATTCTAAAATCTTATCTAACGATCCATACTCCGCGATGAGTTTTTGCGCCCCTTTATCACCAATCCCTTTTACTCCCGGAACATTATCAGACGCATCACCCACGAGAGATAAATAATCCACCACTTGCTCGGGATAAACTCCCATTTTTTCAAACACATCATCTCGTAAGTATGTTTTATCTTTCATACTATCCCAGACGACAATGTTACCGCCCACAAGCTGCAGCAAATCCTTGTCACCTGAAATGATAACCACTTTTTCAAATTCATTGTAAAACTGAGTCGCAAAGGAGGCCAAAATATCATCGGCCTCAACACCAGGAACTCGAAGACGCGGAATCAATAAATGATCATAAAGTTCTTCGAGCAATGCAAATTGGGGAATCAATTCTTCCGGGGGCGCGCTACGGTTTGCTTTGTAATCTGGGTAGAGGTCAGTGCGAAAGGATTTTTCCTTACTATCCTGAGCAATGAGTAGGTAGTCAGGTTTTTTATCTTCAATGAATTTAAGCAACATGGTGAACACACCATAGACAGCGTTGACGGGAGTTTTATCGGGGGCCGTGAGAGAGCGGACGGCGTAGAATGCCCGAAAAATAAAATTACTGATGTCAATTAAATAGAGGGTCGAAGATTTATTGGCCATGGTGAGTTCGGGTAAATGCATCAGAGGGTTGCGCCCAGTCCTTTTGTTTTTTTTGTAGATCTTCTCGGTGGGGATCATTGGCCACCACAGTAGTATCGGCCAAAACGTCCCCTAAGCGGTGGAAAGAATCAAGTTTAAAGATCAGGTAAATTTCCATTGCCACCAAAGGGATAATTAAAAAAATAAACAGAACCCATCCTAATCCAGGGACGATGAGACAGAAGAAAGGAACGGTTAAGGGTAAATTTCTAATGAATGAGGCCTTAATTTGACAGGGTGAACCGTCTTTTAATGAGACAACTCTAAACCCCATGATCCGCTTTCCAATAGATTCTCCGTAATTGGCCGCGTCAATGATGCTTAAAAATAAAACACCCAGTAAAATTCCCCACGGATACAATACAAAAGCGATTAGAAAAGCTATCATGACATCTATCCCCTTCGCTATCACCCGCATCATTCGTGCCGGGTTACCTTTTCGATAAAGGTCGTGCTTAGATAAATAGGAAGGTGATTCTTTTTTCATATTGGTAAATAATATTACTCGCAAGATGATAATTGCAAAAGAAACATGCGAAACAAATTGTTATTGAGTATATAAATTAATCGGAGGATCCATGGGAACATTAAAAGAATTAGGTGATTCATCAAGTTTTCAATCAGCGATTGGTCAAGATTTAGTGCTAGTCGACTTCTGGGCAGAGTGGTGTGGGCCTTGTAAAGCACTTACGCCAGTTTTAGAAGAAGTGGCAAAAGAAATGGGAGATACGGCCAGTGTTCTTAAGGTGAATGTAGAAAATCATCCTTCATTAGCGCAGAATTATGGAATTCGTGCCATTCCTACGATGATTATATTTAAGAACGGAAAAGTAGTTAATACTTTAGTTGGAAATTTATCTAAGAGTGAAATTTTAAAAAACTTAAAGTCTGTGAATTAATAACTATGTCTACCAACACATCAGCATCACACACGGCACCCATTTCTGCGGCTCTTGAGCTCGCCAATCAAGTATTGGTAAATTTTTCTCAGAACCCATCGAATATAATTGCCATTGATAAGGCGATCCAGCTTTTCGTTGAAAGTTTGAAGAGGGGAGGAAAAATCATGAGCTGTGGAAATGGGGGCTCGATGTGCGATGCGATGCACTTTAGTGAAGAACTGACGGGTAGATATCGAAAAGATCGTCCTGCACTTGCGGCGTTTTCTTTAACAGAGCCGGCCCATATTTCTTGCGTCTCTAATGATTTTGGATACGAACATATTTTTTCAAGATATGTAGATGCTCTTGGGAAGGCCGAAGATTGCTTACTTGCTATATCGACTAGTGGAAATTCTAAAAATGTTTTAATGGCCGTAGAATCTGCTAAGTCCAAAGGAGCGAAAGTAGTTAGTTTGACTGGCAAGGATGGCGGCAAGTTAAAATCGATGAGCGACGTTAATATCAATGTTGAAACGCAGTGGACAGATCGCATTCAAGAGATTCACATCAAAGTCATTCACATTTTTATTGAAGGGATAGAGCGAAAATTATATCCTGAACATTACACCTAATACCAAAACAAATCAGTTATCAAAAAAATTTTCATTTTCTTTCCAATAAATTCAAGAACTTCATTAAAATAGAATTATCTCTTTTATTTTCATTTTATTTTATGAGTTAGGAGAATTTTATGGAAGGCCAAGTTGTACAAAGTGAATCTTTTCTTATCTGGTTGAAATTATTTTTTGATGAGGGCGGAATCTTTATGTACGTCACCCTCTGCATATGGATGTGGGGAGCAGGAATTGCTGTGATTAAATTTAGGCAACTTGCTTTTAAATTTGATGTGGACGGCGCATCGTTTATGAATGAATTACAGCGATATGTTTTATCCAATGATATTCAAGGTGCCATTAGAATTTGTTCTGGATCCATTGCTTGTCTTCCCAAAGTTTTAAAGGGCGGCCTTAAGCGGGCCTACCAATCATCCGATCAAATTCAAAATGCATTAGATGCCACAGCGCTGGAAGTCATTCCGAAGGTTGAGTCCAAATTGGGAACGATGACTTTGTTCGCCAACGTATCCATGTTGTTTGGATTACTAGGAACCATTCACGGATTAATCATTGCTTTCGGTGCGATTTCCAAAGCAGATCCAAGTCAAAAAGCAGAAATCTTATCCGTGGGTATATCGACGGCCATGAACAATACAGCACTGGGATTATTTAGTGCGATTACGTTATTACTGACCCACGCCTATCTTTCTTCGAGAGCAAATAAAATCGTAAACGAGATCGATGAATTTTCAGTGAAGCTTCTTGATTTAATTGGTACAAAAAAAGAAAGCGAAGGGAAGTAAGAAAAATGGGAATGTATCGACTTCCTAGTCATAGAAGAAGGGCCGCAGAAGAACATCCGGGAATCAACCTAGTTCCCATGGTAGATTCCATTTTCAATGTGATTTTCTTTTTACTTATGACGACGACATTTATATCCATTTTTGAAATTAAAAGTCCTATTCCTTTTGTCAGTAGTGAAAAAGTAAATGAAGAAAAAGATAAATTAAATTTACTCATAGAAATTAAAAGTGCGGAAATCATATTAAAAGATGCGGCCAGCGATAGTGTGTTAAAAACTTTTCCTAAAGATTTATCCAATCCTGAGCAGGCGCTAAGTTCTCTTCATCAACATTTAGTTGGAATTAAAAAAGAGAGTCCCAAAGAAGATACGATTATCATTAATCCCGACGCAGTCATTGATTACGAATACATAGTTAAAGTCATGGATTCAGTGAGAGAGTTGGAGAAGACAGATGAGAGCATTTACTTCAAAGATGAACAGGGCGTAAGTGTAAAAAGTGAAACTTTATTTAGTAATATTATTTTCGGAAATTTAACGGAATAAAATCTATGTCACGAAATAGATCCATTAGAAATAGAGGCCGAAGTAAAGTAGATTCCAATAATGGGGAACTCAACATTACTTCCCTTTTAGACATTCTCACATTTCTACTAATTTCCTTGCTGGCCAACTATAATTATTCCGGACAAGTGGTCAACATTCCTGGGGAAATAAAAATTCCACGATCAACTTCGCTGGAGTCACAAAAGAGTGGTGTGGCCATTCAAGTATCGACCCAAAAAATTTGGGTCGATGATAGATTAGTTTTAGATTTAACTAGCGCTGATAGCATCAACAAAATTATTTATGATGAGGGTGGAAGAAGAGTAGTACCTCTTTACGCCGAACTAGTTAAAATTCGAGATGAAATTTCGGTCATCAAGAAGCAAGTTGAGGCCGCCAATGATTTTTCCGGAAGAGCAAATTTAGTTGTTGATGAAAAACTAAAATATGACGATTTAAGAAAAATTATGTACACCTGCGCGAGCGCCGGGTTTAAAGAATTTAATTTTTTAGTCCTTAGCGAAAAATAAAACCTCACAAGATCTAAAACCAAATAAAATCTTAACTCATTTTTTAGCTTACTTAACTTGCCACAACTGATATTAATAGGGAGTATTAGCTTTACTAATTTAGCCGATTATTGGCTTCCCTTATTTTATAGGAATGATCATGAAAAAAATTTCTCTTGTTCTCACAATTTTTTTGTCTTTTTCCTCTTATCAATCCTTTGCCTGGGGACCAGAAGGTCACAAAATTGTGGGAGAGGTAGCGCAAAAATACTTAAGTCCAGCTGCAAAAGCAAAAGTTGCGGTGATGTTGAAAAATAAAACCTTAGCAGATGAGGCCAATTGGGCCGATTCCATCAAGTCAAATCCAGAATGGGATTATACTCGAACATGGCACTACGTAAATATTGCAGATAATGCTAACTATGGAGACGCGCCGCTAAATCCTGCAGGAGATGTGGTGGAGGCCATCGGTCGATTACATAAAGAGTTGATGGATAAAAATCTTGCTGAAGAAAAACGCATTGAGGCACTGAAATTTTTAGTGCATTTTGTGGGAGATATCCATCAACCCCTTCACGCTGGACGCGGAGAAGATAGAGGAGGAAATGATACGGAGGTTAATTGGGATGGAGTGACAAAAAATTTGCATTACATTTGGGATACAGTACTTATTGAAATGAAAAATAAAACTTATAAACAGTACGCAGCAGACCTCATCAATACATTTGGAAATAATATCAAGGAATATCAACAAAGTGATATTTTAATTTGGGTTAAAGATGATATGGGATGTAGAGATCTTATTTATAAAATAAAAAATAAAGAAACAGGAACTGGGGTGTCCTCTCATCGAAATGATAATCGCGTTGAGAGAGATTCTGGAGGAGGACAAGGACAAAAATTTTCTCAAATTTACGCCGCCAGAGTTATGCCTACTTTAGATTTGCAACTTTTTAAGGCCGGCGTACGACTTGCCAACTTGCTCAATCAATCTCTGTAAAATTAAAATTTAAATAAATTGAAAACTTCGATCCCACAAAAGGGATCGAAGTATAAATTACAAAAAAACTATAAACGTACAAATTCTCGGTGATAAGTCTTCTTAAAAATTTGTCCTATAAAATTGATATTAAATTGGTGTGGCAATGAAGACTCTCTTAAAGTAACTTCTTCCACTAAATTTCCAGATTTTTTATCTCTTTTGATCACGTACTCATAGGTAAAATGACCAGAACTATTTTTAGTCCAGGATTTTCCTCGGATATGAATTTCACCTTTCTTGCTAATACTAACTTTTTCTTCAACTATTTTATTAGATACTGGATATTCAAAAGGAGACTGATTTTTAAAGATAAAATATTCCTCATTATCTTTCAAATTATTAAGATCAAAATTTGCAGGCACATTAAAATCTGAAGGTTGATCCTTATCTGAAGGAAAATCCTTAAATTTTACAATAAATCCTGTACATGATGCATTTGATTCAATTGAAAATGGTACGTTTGTAAAATAACGAACCGGTGGAACAACATAATTAAGTTTAAAATCTAAGAAATTACTACGTATAAATCTCAAGTCAAATAGAGTTCCTTCATAGCTATATTGTTCGTAACTTGAATAAAGAGTGGAATGATTTTCATCAACACCAGTCTCAACAAATTGATAACTACCTTTTAGATTATCAAAAGGGCAGGATGGATCAGATATAAATACAGTACTGTAGGCAGGTGCAAAAGTAACAAGGCTTAAGATAAAACCAGTTAATTGTGCTTTAAAAATGCTTAAAACTAAATTTATTCTTATTTGCATAAATTATTCCTCTTAGAAATTGTGAGTGATTTCAGTAGCATTAAAAAAAGATTAAATCAAATTATTTTCAGAAAGAAGGAATTTAATTGGAGGAATAAAAATTAAATGGCTGAACTACTTCAACAACTCCTCCTCCCTTAGGAGAAGGGAATTGTATTCCTTCCAATACATTGATCACACAGCTCTTAACTTCAGGAGGCAAACCTGATGACTGAAGGACACCAGCTTTTGAGACACTACCTGTTGCACCGATAACAAAAGAAAGTTTTATGACTCCTTGAAATTTACCGCCAGAATTATCCAATTCTTTTTGATAACAAAAACGAAATTGAGGAATGTGTTCTCTAAGAATTTTTCTAATAAGGTCGGGATCCATGGATCCAAGCACTACGGTGTCTGTAGGAATCGAAGCGGAATACAGCCCCTTGCCTTTTGCTAAACCACCGGCCCCGCTTTTAAAAGTTTCGGCCCCCTTGCCTTTTCCTAACTCACTTCCCAATTGATCAGAAACTTTAACCGCTGTTACATTACCCTCGCGATTTGGTCCTAGGTCCGCGCTCGTTGTTCCGGTATAGCTACTTCCCTTTCCTTCCGCGCGAACTCCTTTATAAGACCCACCTTTAGCCACCAGACTATTCACAGTTGAAACGAATTTATCTCCCTCAAACACATCCACCGTTCCTCTATTTTTAGGAGTTGGAGAAGTATTTGTTTGGGTGACCCGAGATTTTTCTGACCCTTTTTTATTTTTATTATTCTTAGCTTTTTTATTTTCTGCTGTTTTTTTACTTTGCGATCCCTTCTGCGGCTCTACCTCTTTGGGAGAATCTTGCACCACCACATCTTTGACCGGCCCTGGTTTTGGTTGATCCTGTATAGGGTCAAGATCTTTAGGCAAGTTTACTTTTTCGGCCTTTACATTTTCTTTTGGGAAAGGATTTTTAGTTTTCAAAAGCACCTTGGCGATTCTTTCTGGTGCTTTATCTTTTTTTAATTCATCTTTTTTTACGTCAATATAAGAAAATAAAATGGCCGGAATGGTTACAAGGGCCATGACAATCCAAAAAAGCCAAAGCATGGACTTATCGCGACTAAGTGCCGGAGGATTGTCGATAGAAGGTGGTGCCTGAACATGCTTAACCACAATCATAATATCATTCTTGCTTAGCTGGACGATATCGGTGTTACTTAATTCAAAGGCGGTATCGTTAAGCTTCTCGGGATTGTTAGTGAAGGCCCTCAGCTGATATCCATTTAATCGATAGAGTGAAAATTTTTTATTACGACATTCAATAAATTCATTTTTTTCAAATCTTGGCAAATAGGGATACTCAATTTGATTGGCATTTTTTTGCTTGCCCGATAAAAAATAAGTTCCATCGCGATCGATGAGATAATCGATAGAAAATAATTTATTTTTAAATAAGATGATAACTTCGATGGCCGTTTTTTGAGTATCGTAGTGAAAAATAGGATATAAATTTTCATTATCTTCGAAAATGTATTCACTGGATTCAAAATTATATTCTTTATCAAAAGGATAAAGCACATACGGAGCGTTAACTATTTGAGAAATATTTCCTTGGGTTTCTGTTTGATTACCTGTGGGGATTTGATCATCTTTTGATGTATGAGTAGTTGGCCTTGCTTCAGAAATGATATTTTCTTTTCGATGAGGGGGGGCATCAATAGGCCTTTCCTCATTTTTTTGTATGTCTGAAATTTTTAATTGCGTACGCGTGACATTTTTTCGATTAAATTCTTCTAATTCATTTTTGAGAACGTTCTGTAAAATGACCGGATTGGTTGGATCATCTTTATCTCGCTGAAAATACAGAAACGAAAAATTACAATTTCCAATTTTTAAAAAATCATTAGGCTGAAGATCAGATACAACGGATTGGCGATTATTAATTTGAACTTGTCCTTCACCTGTTAAGTCATAAATCTTAGCTTTCGATCCGGTGATTTCCAAAATTGCATGGATCGGTTGTACCGAGGGGAGCGGGATAACAATTTCGCAATGCTCTAGTGAGCCAATGACATACCTTCCATTGCCCAGGGCACGACTTTTTATTCCGCTACCTCTAACTTGAAACAGATTTCTATCTATCTCGGTTGTTGTCATATTTCATCCTTGAAACGTCGATCATCAAAAATTCTCAATTATATGGCTAGGGCAAAAAATCTACTGAATCAATTAATTCCTTATTCATGTTGGGTTTTTGGGGAAGCTTATTTTTTTGTTTAGTTGAAAATCTTGGATGTATAGATAAATCTCCAATCCCCGATTTATTCACATCCACACCCATATTTTCAAAGTCAAATTTTTCGTACTGCTTGTATTTGTAGACCACTTTCTTCTTAGCAGCTGGCTGACTACAAAGAAGGCCCGAAAAAATAAGAAGTGTAAAAAATAAAAAATAAAATATTTTTTTCAAGGACCATCTCCCTGTGGGTAGTTAGATTGTAGAAGCGAATTCAAAGGAGAATTTGAGGGAAGTTGAATATCATCGGAAGGCCTTGAATAATCCTCTCCCCTCTTTTTTTTATCGGATAGGGCCGCCAAGAATTTACTATTATAATTGAGGTTAGTAATTTCTGAGGGAATTTCAGAGAAGATTTTTAGGGCCATGAGATCATTTCCAAGAATGGCATAATTCATCGCCATAGATCTCTGAATGATGTCTTTATCTTCTTTTTTAACCTCATTTGAAATTTTTTGTAATTGCTTAAGTGAAGATCCATTTAATCCCCACGCTAAATAAAATATTCCCAAGGCCTTTTTGATGGAATTGGAATCCGGATTATTTTTGGTGGCCAGTAAAAGTAAATTAAGAGCATCATATCCATTGTCGAACTTAGCAGTAATCAAGCTTAGCCCCACTAAAGCGGAGGAAGAATTCTTATTTAAAGTAAGCGCTTTGGTATAATAAATTTTCGCCTTGGTGAGCTGCTGATGAAAGCTATAACAATCTCCCACCATGGACCAATAGGCTGCATTCCATTTTTGCAGGCCGTAGTGAACTCCAGCAAATCTCAGTCCAGATTCTAGTCCCTCTTTTTTACAAATTTTAATAATCTCTTCCCAGCGCCCTTTTTCTTTAGAAAGATTTAAATCATCGGTTGCATAAATTTCAACATTTCTAGAATCGTCATCTTTTTGAGAACTACTAGAACAAGAAGCTAGAATGAAATAAATGGGGAACAAAATGAGAAATTTTGCAAACATTAGTTAAAATCTCCCATATAGTTTACTTCTTCTTCTAAGGTTATGTGAAAAGCGCTCTCACGATTACCTTTAACTAAAATATTTTGCTCCTCAAGAATCTTTCTGCCTTGCCTAAAGATTTGCTGGGATTTAGCTTTCAACGGGGCCGCAATTTGTGCCATGGAAGCACGAAAAGATTTTTTATAATCATCATTCACTCCCGAAGGAATAAATTCTTCAATTTCTTTCGACGCTTCTCCATAGGCCATGAAAAGTACGTCGAAACTCTGATAGATACCCTCGGGCGATCCTATTTTTTGCAGCCTTGTCGCCTGAGAATTAATCTCCTCTAGCAAACTTAATTTTTTTGTGAGCACCTGTTTAAAAGTGGCCTCTGGGAAAGTTAGTCTTATCGATCTGAGTTTTTTAAGGGAGCTTCTTAAATCAAAAATTTCTTCTTGCACTGATGCATCAAGGGATTTTTTACTTAAAAGTGTTCTACTTTTTTGTGCTGTTGCAATTAATTCTTTACACTGATTTAACCAAATTTTAGATTCTGAATTTTGTCCAGAAGCTCGATAGGAATTTGATAAATGGCAGGCAAATTCTGGCAATACATCTAACTGTTTTTTTTCTTTTCGCATACGATTAACAAATTTTGCCAACGAATCATTAAATTTTTCATCCTTTAAGTAAAAAAGGATTTCTCGGTTGGAATTATTGATGACGGATTCCTTGATTGAGCACTTCTCTGCCAGTGAAAATAAAGATTGAAAATTTTCTCTCCCCATGGCCATGGAGTTTTTGAGAATATTAAGGTAAAGATAATTTTTAATATTTT
>JARXAH010000072.1 GCA_029865945.1 Bacteriovoracaceae bacterium
GCAGCTCTCGCAGCAACTTTTGCTTGGGAAATTGTTTCTATGTATTTTTGTTTTCTCTTCACTTTATATTATGTGCCACAGAAAACTTCAAAGGCCCAGAATAAAATAAGGATTTTAAGAAATATTTAGTGGGTAGTTACGTATTTATTTATATGATACGACTCAATGATATATATAATTTCATAGAGGTGAGTTCCTTCTCAAGTCTAAGTCTTGCCGCTAAGAAAATGGAAGTCACTCAACCGGCACTTTCCGAATCAGTCGCAAGATTAGAAAAAGATCTTGGCGTTAAGCTTTTTTACCGTACTAAAAATGGGATATCTCTTACGCCTCAAGGAAGAAAGATTTTAGATCAGGCCAAGCAAGTTTATGAGATAATCCATCATTTAGGTGCAGGCGAAGCTGAGGTAGGCCCAACTGTAATTTTGGGGTGCCATACAACAATTGGTTCATATTTCTTACCTACATTTTTTTCTAAGATTCAAAAAAAAGTGCCAACTTACAAGATACAATTAAAGCATAATCTTTCTCGAAACATTCAGTTAGAGATCCAGGCCGGGCGAATTGATGTGGGCGTCGTGGTAAATGCAATTTCCAATCCCGATTTAATCATTAGAAAAATTGCCGAAGACAAAGTATGTGTATGGAAATCTAAAAAGAAAAATCCACAGAAGCAGATAATTACTGACTTAAATCTTTTTCAGTCTCAGAGCGTTCTTAAGAAATGGGCCCAGGCCCCCAAACAACTTCTGTCGACTGAAAGTTTGGAGCTTGTCGTGCGTTTGACGAATGAGGGTTGTGGGTATGGCATCATTCCTAAGAGGACTGTCGATTTGTTAGGAGTAGATCTCATCCAAGAGCCTAATACTCCCGTTTATAGCGATCAGTTTAGCATTGTTCATCGACCTGAATTTGGAAAAACTCGGTATGAAAAAGAAATTTTAGCGACGATCTCGCAAGCTTTTAACAAATAGTTAAAAAACCTTTGGCCCTCAAGTTTTCTTAACTTTAATGAATATTTTTAGAAAAGCAGTTTTTGTGAATTAAGCAGTACAAAGTTTTGCATTGATTGCTGAGAGTGTATTTTCTCCCAGCGATAATAACTATGAAATGTTTCGAATTCTAGGATTTGTTACAGTTATTAAAAAACTTGAAGAGCGGGTGCAAAATCTTCATTTATGATACTAAGGATTTATGGTATCGGTATGGCGTTGTTTACTTTCATATTGACACTGCAAAGAGTATGCTTTTTTTAATTTTTCTAAATCACTTGCTGCACTTCTTGCTTGTATTAATTTTTGCATATCTCCTAAAAAAAGAAAGTCATATTGGGCCAACATAAGATTTAGTGTATCAATTTTATCTTGATAATGTTCTCTTTTATTATTAAAAATGTGCCATGCAGGAAGAGCATCGTATTTCTCCTGATAATAATCTATTGAATCTAATATCCGATTGCGAAGACCTCCAAGAGGATTTGACGGATCCGGAGACAGAAGGATGGAATCGTTCGAATTTCTAAATTTTGTTAACCAAGTAAGATAATCTAAATCATTTTTTGCTAGAACTTCATCAAACAAAGTTATTCCAAATATTAGAATTCCTTTATTGTATAGTTCATTATACATAGCAATACGCTTTTGATGATATAACATCCAGGCTTTTAAATTACTGCAATTTTGATTACATCTAAAATCCATTTGGTAAATTCCATATTGCGATCCTTGGAAATTAATATCCTGCTTATATGACGTTGATAAAAATAATTCTGGGAGAGATCCCAGCAAGGATTCATTACATTGCAGTGACATTGCCTTCCATGCCATCAGAGGTGAGGATTTAGGTAAGTTCTGTTCTCCTCCTTGATCATATATAAATACTAAATAATTGGGCCAGTTTAATGGATCAAGTCCAGATGGGAGTCCTCCGAAAGAATAAAATGGAATCAGTTGCTCTGGTGAAAATAAGTAGTCAGCTTTTGCCAGCGGTGATAGATTTTTTCCAGCATTTATTCCATCTTCGTAGAGCTGCGCAAGGTAAGTTGATCCACTATTTGGTTCTTGAACGGGTTCTTGATACCGCATGGCCACTTTTTGACTTTGCACAATTGATTGAAATTTCGGAAATGTTGGGTTTTGCGAATGCGCTGTGAAATTGAGAAACATTATTAAGGCCACTAATAATTTTTTCATAATACATTTCTCTAATTTTTTTGTTTAATTCCTCTCTAAGCTTAAGCTCATTTTTTCATTTTGAGGTTTTGCATTAATTTCCACATACTTGGATCTGACTTGATGCCAAAATAAAGTGGCAAAGCTCTACAATTATTGCCACATTTGTAACTCCATATCTAATAGTTAAAAATTACAGACCGCCCAGTATTTCATTGGTTTGGCGTGATTCCTTTGAAAGTTGGCCTCTGTGAGTACGGAACATGAATTATTAGAAAATTAAACGGGATTGTATTTTTTTCAAGTGATTATGAGTTTGAAATGGTTTGAAATCTAGAGTTTTAGAAAGTTTCAAAAATTAGACATTTCGTTATTTTAACTGAATTTCTAAGTAGGTAAATCAGACTTATGCAAGGAAGTAAGCACAATGCTACAGCTGAACGACTCAGAAAATTCACGTACAATTTCCTTTCCCCTTATGCATTTTCATGGCGATGCTAATTTTTAACCACGAGCAGTTCGCTCCAGCGTGTCGTGTAGCAAGGACTCTTTTGTTCTGAGCGCATTTTCCAAAATTGATTAATTCCGCAGGCCGCCGATTTCACTGTTCCTTTGCCGTAGTCTTGATTAATACCATCCACCGTTTTCATGGAATCGTCTTCTTGTTGAGTATCGGCCTCACTAAAAAAATTAAGTTGTACTTGAGATTTGGAATGGATGTCATTGAAGATCACGCCCGCTTTTTTATATTCATAACCGCCGCGGTAAATTTGAGATAACAATTGAAACGCAAAATGAATTAATTTCGGCGTATGAGCTGATCCCGTCGGCAATTCCATGGAGGCAGCATTGTAATAGAAAGGAGTGGGCGAGTTACTCAAAGGGTTCGTCGTAATCCATACGGTGAGGTGGCGGGTGATGCTTTTTTGCTTGCGAAGTTTTTCCGCTGCGCTGGTAATGTGATTGGCCACTGACTCTCTTAATTCTTCGAGGAGCAAAACGGGACGGCCAAAAGAGCGAGAGGAAATAATTTGTTTCTTGTCTTGAATTTCAGTTTGCAAGCCTGAACATGAGATTCCTTGGAGCTCTAGGGCAATTTTTTTTCCTACAATCGTAAAGTTTTTTTGAACCCAATCGATATTGGCGTTGGCGAAATCCCACGCTGTTTCAATTTTGAAGCTTTTGCACTTCTTGGCATTTTGCCTTCCAATACCCCAAATATTTTCTACGGAAAATTTTTTTAACTGCGCTTCCCTGATGGCCGGATCACTTAAGTTATAAATGCCTTGGGTTTCTTTCTTTGATTGCTTTGCAATTTTATTGGCCGCCTTGGCCAACACCTTCGTAGGCCCTACTCCAATACACACCGGGATTCCGGTATCGCGCAAAACCACGCGCTTCATTTCTAATAAGTAGGAGTTGAGATCTTTAATGGGAATGTCGCCGAGCTCTAAAAAACATTCATCGACGGAATACACTTCCATTTCCGATGCGAACTCCGAGAGTACTTTCATCATCCGCTTACTCATATCGGCGTAGAGAGGAAAATTGGAGGAAAAAACATGGACTTTCTTTTGCGCAACTAATTCTTTAATTTGAAAAAGTGGCACACCCATGGGAATGCCCAGTTGTTTGGCCTCGTCGCTCCTTGAAACAATACAACCATCATTATTCGATAAAACGACGACGGGTTTCCCGATTAATTCTGGGCGAAAAACCATTTCACAGGAACAAAAAAAAGAATTTCCGTCAGCGAGGGCAAAGAGATGGCGCGAATGGGAAAGTCCGAACGTTGACATAGGGGACTTCTTCATAGGGAGGGTAGCAACTTATGAATGCAGTGAATGGCCACGCCCCAAACTTGAAAATCCATTTCCATCGTCATGAGCATGGGAGAATATTTGGGATTTTCTGGATGAAGCCAAATCTCATTGTTTCGTTTATGAAACCTCTTGAGCATAAATTCCCCATTCACGATCGCCACCACGATGTGGCCATGTTTGGCCTCAATCGACTTATCGATGATCAGTAAATCGCCACTAAAAATTCCGGCGCCGATCATGGAGTCGCCTTGAGCGCGCACGAAAAAAGTGGAGCTTGGCCTAGTAATTAAATGTTCATGTAAATTGAGTGTCCCTTCATGGTAGTCCTCGGCAGGACTTAAAAATCCGCAGCTGACTGACGAGCTGACTAAGGGAACTGAAGATTGGGGGGAAGGGGGAAGTAGTTTTAATGCGTCCATACTAGCGATTATAGATGATTTTGCTTCGCATTGTGGAAAAAAATACATCCTTTGGCGGCAGAGGATTGAAAAAATTTCCATGTGAGTCTAAAAGTGGGCCATGAGAAATTCGCTTAGGTTTTTTGGAGTGATGTTTTTAATGCGTTTTGCCCTGGTGACCGTCAACAGTCTGGCAGGCGAAGATTTCCATCACTGGTCAGCGGTTAATGGCGAGCTGGATCGTTGGAATATGAAACCATATGCTAGGCAAGTCATTGAGTCAGAGTTAAAGCTGAGCCTTCCTTCCATTCAATTTTTTAGAGAACAAAATAAAGATGAGGAATTAAAAACCTTCGCGATGGATTTGAAGCGCCGGGCAAGTGAGGCCTTTGTCTTAAGAAATGAAAAGGAAGTTTTAAATCCCATCAAAAAATATAATCTTGGTGATTGCGTAGCGCACTTAAATTATCTAGAGGATCGCTACGAAAATATGATCCATCACTACGAAGAATTATTTAAGCAAATGTCTAATCCACTGACAAACATGCGTGAAAAAGTGAAGTTGTCGCTCCAAGAGCAAAAAGATTTTCCTACTTTTCAAAAAATTTTTGAATTGAGAAATAATGGCGATGAAAACAAGTCCATTGAATTTTTTGATATTTATTTTTCCATGGGAGAAAAAATCGTTCTCGATTTGAACTTGCAACTAAAGGAACAATTTTCTCAATTTCAAAAGCAAGAAAAAATCAAACACCTAAGATTAGAACTTACGACTACCTACAGGGGCCAAGAAAAATCCTCACCCTTTGAACTTTGCGGTGAAAAATCCAAAGAAAAATTTTGTATTCCGATTGAAGGAAAAACTCAAATCATTTTTCCAGAGCGCATCCTCACTCAGACCACCGTCGATCGTTACCTCAAGCAATACGGACAAGAGTGCCTCGCCAAATTGAAAGGTGAGTTAGTGGAAAAGCTTGCCTTTTCAAATTGAGATCCTTTCGCTAAATTCTAGACGTAGGTGCTAGGAACGAGGAGGATAAAAAATGAAGTTAACGACTAAGTATAATGCGATCTTAAAACTTTTTGGCCTAACCAAAATTCCTCTCCTCTTTTTTGTGAATCCCACCATCACGCACATGGATGATGAATCCTTAGAATTAAAAATTCCGCTCAATTGGAAAACAAGAAATCATTTAAAGTCTATGTATTTTGGTTCGCTTGCGGTGGGTGCGGATTGCGCAGGAGGCCTACTTGCGACCAAATTTATTCGGGAAGCGAAAGCGAAAGTGCATCTCTCATTTAAAGATTTTCAGGCCAATTTTCTTTTGCGGGCGATGGGCGATACCTATTTTATTAACAAACAAGGGCGAGAGATCAAGTCCTTCGTGGAAGAGGTGATAAAAAATCCTGGTGAGAGAAAAAATTTGCTTCTCCATATCGATGCTGAGTGTATGGATAAAGATAAAAAAAGAGTAACGGTTGCCACTTTTCAGTTAACTTTATCTTTGAAAATGGCATCAGAAAAAAAGTCTCTATCTAACATTACTCATGCGTAGAGGAAGATTTTCTAAAAAACAATTGATGAATTGGCACTCAGCTGATCAACTAAATCTGCTCGAATTAAAATTGAAACAAATCCCCCAAAAATTAGACTCTAGCTACGCAGTCACGATTTTTATGATCGCTTACCGGGCGGCCAATCCTGACAGCTGGAAGATGAGCGGAAAAAAAATTTCTTTGGAACTCAAAGAGGCGCAAGGGAACTGGGATTTGGCCTGTCATGTAGATGATCCTGAAAAAATGATCCTATGCTCGCTTCATTTATTGAAAGTTTTACATGAAGGGAAATACGCTTTATTTCGCATTCATACCCGAGTGATCAGTGCTCTTTATGGATGGCATTTTCTTAAGTGGCCGCTGGCGTTTGTGGGCCATATTCCTAGCGTGGAGGAAATGTTGAGGCTTCAGGTAGCAGGGGGAAGGTTTATCTCATTTCTTTACCCTAAGTTTCCCTTAAGCAAAATAATCGAAGGACGCCCCATTTTTAGTTTTTTTATTCACGATTTAATGCACGCCGATCATTTTTTTTCTGATCCTGAGCATTACCAGGGGCAAGTGGAATTTTACAGAGAAGTTCAACTGGTGAACCAAGCGATAAAAGAAAAACCAAGTATGATTACTGATCTGGAAATACTTAAAAAATGGGAAGAGGACTGGGAATATTTACTTAGCGATATGAATGGACACCCAGCGTACTTGCGAAAATGCATGCAAAACTTATTGCACCAACGCCATGGTGCTGCAGGTTTTGATGCCTATAATTTACAACCCTCAAAATAATCTATTTCAAATTTATCATTTTCATCTATAATCCAGAGCGACCAAAACGGAGAATCATCATGAAAAAATCTTTTTATTTTTTTATCCTAGTTATCTCATTTCTTTTAAATTCAATAGTGGAAGCTAACGCAAAACCTGGACTTGATTTTTATATAGATGAGTATGGCGCTATCGATGTTAGGGTATTAAATATTAATGAAATCTATCAAATCACTCAAACTTGGGGAGCAAATTTTGTTGAAAGCTCTGCTTTGTGGCCCATATTGACCGGTAAACACAAGGCCTTTGGAAACTTTTACGATCAAAAAAACCCTAATGGTGATGGGCCTTATGTATTAAAGAAAATGATGGACAGAACGCTTCCCCGAATTGAAGGGCAGGCCTATTTACCTATGAGTACCATTACGACGATGGCCTTTGAAAAAGAATGTCACGACCGAGTTTCTGATGGAATCATGAATTTTGGATTTTTAAGTGTTGATTATGTTCAAACACAATTTATTAAAATGGAAGTGGGTGATTCTGCAGGTATGGGGCTTTTAATTATTGATAAAAAACCAAAATACTTTTTTAATTCTGTTGTCTATCAGTGGATTGTTTTTGATTCGGTATCTAAATGTAAAAATGCCATTGAACAGATTAAGCAAAAATACTCACCCTTTTATTATGAAGAATTTCTTGAAAACGTGAGAATTAAAAAAACAGGACCAAAGCGTTCCCAAAAAATGTTGATGTATAGTGGAAAAAATCTATCTGAGGACACTGTCTATTTAGTCAAAAACCATATCTACGGCGATAAAAGTTATGCTTACCCCTTCAATTATTTTACTCAAGACAAATTTATAAGAGCAAGTAAACCAGAAAAATAAAATATTATTTTTTTGTTTCTTGGATTGAAAATTTGTTGATTCTCGCTTTAAATGAGCTATGGAATTACAAACACCTCTTTTAAATAAACTCGTTCTAAATCAAAATTTAAATTTCTCCAACACCAAAGCGGCCTTGCATTTGTTGCTGGAAGAAGAGTGCACCATTCCCTTCGTGGCGCGCTACCGAAAAGATATGACTGGCGCCATGACGGAGCAAGATCTTCGCTCGGTGCAAGAAAAATATGAAGAATTAGTCGAGGTCGAAAAGCGCAAGGCCTTCATTTTGGACGCCATCACCAAGATGGAGAAGATGACGCCCGATTTAGAAAAGCGAATTATTCAATCTGACAGTCTTCAAATCTTAGAAGATATCTACGCCCCATTTAAATCCAAGCGAAAAACTAAAGCGCAACTTGCAAAAGATTATGGATTAGAACCACTGGCAAATATGATCAAAGGGAATTTATTATCCCAAGCGGAGATGGAAGCGCGTTTCAATAATGATTACGTCACTTTATCGGAAGGAAAAATTGCTAATTTTGTGCAAGCGCTGGAGTCTGCCAAAGATATTATTATTGAAGAAATTGTGCACCACGTGGAATTAAAAAATTCCTTGCGCCAATTTATGTGGGATCACGGACTTTTAAAATGCTCACTTAAAAAAGATGGGGACAAGCATTCGGAAGCGCAAAAATTTAAAGATCTCTTCGAATACCAAGGAAGAATTCAAGACCTCATGAATAAAAAAGTTGGCCACCGATACTTGGCGATGCGCCGGGCCGCTGCTTTAGAAATTTTAACTTTATCCATGGTGGTAGAAGAAGATTCCGCAGAAGCGTTGATTTGGAAATATGCTCTGGTAGGGACAAAAAAAGTTGGACCTAGCCAAGAAGCACTAAAAATTTGCGTACAAAAAGCTTGGAAAAATTATTTGCTCGATTCATTAGAGCTTGAAATTCATAGCGAACTTAAAAAAACTGCTGATGACGGTGCCAAAGATGTCTTCGCTACCAATCTAAAACAACTCCTTCTGGCACCTTACTTAGGAGCTAAGAAAGTCATGGGAATTGATCCAGGTTTTCGTTCAGGATGCAAAATCGCCATCGTTGATGAAACAGGAAAGTATGTGGTCGACGGAGTTATCTATCCACATCCACCCCAAGATCGAATGAGTGAAGCGAAAGAGACCCTTAAAAAAATTATTCAACAACTCAATATTCAATTTATCGCCATCGGAAATGGAACAGCAGGGCAAGAGACGCTGCATTTTGTTCAAGACGTCATCAAAGAAAATTTTGCGGGCAAGGTAAATGCCGTCATGGTGAGTGAGGCCGGCGCCTCCGTTTATTCGGCCTCAGTGTTGGCCGGCGCAGAATTTCCCAATCTGGATGTGACCGTGCGCGGTGCGATCAGTATCGCAAGACGTTTTCAAGATCCACTTTCTGAATTAGTAAAAATTGATCCTAAATCCATTGGTGTGGGGCAATATCAACACGATGTCAATCAAACCAAGTTGGCCAAATCGCTAGAGGGCGTGGTGGAAGATTGCGTGAATTTCGTGGGCGTGAATTTGAATACCGCTTCATTTTCGATACTTTCTTATATTTCGGGAATTGGCCCAAGCTTGGCAAAAAATATTGTGGCCCACAGAGAAAAAAATCAGGTCTTCAAAACAAGGCAAGATTTACTTAAAGTTCCACGCTTTACCGATAAAATATTTTTGCAGTCAGCGGGTTTTTTGCGCGTAGAAGAGAGCGAGAATCCTTTCGATCGCACTTTTGTGCATCCGGAAAATTACCCTGTGTTAATGGCGTGGTGTGAAGAAAATGCGATTTCGCCTGCCGACTTAATGAGTAATCCTAAATTTAAGCAAAAATTTTCGCAAGATAAAAATGTGGCGAAGAAAATAGGTGAACAAACGTTTCAAGATATTGTGAAGGCCTTAAGTGCTCCCAAGCAAGATCCAAGACAAGAATTTAAAAATACGGAATTCGCCAAAGACATTCGAGAAATCACTGATCTTAAAATAGGTGAGTGGTACCAAGGGGTTGTGACCAACATTACTTTGTTTGGTGCTTTTGTGAACATTGGTATTAAGACCAATGGACTACTACACGTTTCACAAATTAGTGATGAGTTTGTTTCGAATCCTCTTGAGAAATTAAAAGTGGGCCAAGAATTAAAAGTGAAAGTACTTGCGATTGATAAGGAGCGAAGTCGGATTAATCTTTCTTGTAAGACGAAGAATTACTAATTTTTTTAAGGGTCAAATATTCGCCTTTCGACCAAGAACGATGCTTTCAACTGAAAGATCTTCATCGATTTCTGGCCAGTGAATACCTTCGCCGCCACCAATGATTCGATAGTTGGATCTCTGTTTTTCTGTTGCATTTAGAAGGCGAGGATAGAACGTCAGTGGGGCCTTAATTTCTCGTCCGTCGGAAAGCTCTAGAATAATCATATCTGCTGTGAAAGAAATGTTTGTCGCCCAAACTTCATTTACTTTTTGTGCTAAAGAATTCATTCCATTTCTCCAATATTTTTTGATTATGTTTTTGAGTCAACTCTTGGGCCTTTTTTAATTCTGGTGCCTTCATTTTATATGAAGAAGCTAGTACAACCGGCAATAGCCAGAACTTGGCCTTACCATCTCCGTGCTCGATGTGCACGTGAGGAGGTTCTACTCCATCTGCACTGTAAAAGAAAAAACGATACCCATCGATCATCAGTATGGTGGGCATAATTTTATCATTCCTTTTTAACTTAACTTTGTAATTCCGAAGTTTATTTTATCTCTATTTTAATTATTTGTCTTGCCAGTCGTAATTTACATTTAAATCTGGTGATAAATATTTTATCCCTTCCGTCTAAGACGTGCTTTATTTTAATTTTTGGTACTGTCGATTCTATATTTATACTGGACACTAATTTTTTAATTTATTGCCATCATTTTTCTTATACCTGTAAGTTGATTGTTTCGCTCCAGCTTGAAGATTATTTGTAAGATGACATTGAGCTATTCTCAGCGGCAAGCTAAGTAAATCAAGGAGATAACGATGACCAATGGATGGGTTTTACTGTTTGTTTCAATTTCTACACTTTTTTCTTTTGTCATTCATGTTGCAGATGCCGCCGAAGATGCCCTAGTGGCGCAAGCGGCCAAGAAAAATCTCATCATATCAATAGGAACTGATAGTTTTAGTTCCCTATCAAAGGATAAATCAATCAATAAATCTGGAGTCCTGCTGCTTGATGAAGGCCAGAGATTGCAAGGATCAGTCCTCAGTAAAATAAACGAAAGTTCTGTCAATCAATTGAGCGCCTACCAACACGATAAATACCATCGTTGCGGCGGATTTGTCGTCCATGATTCGATTCAAGACGCCAAAGATTTCATGGCAAGATCCCTGGTGACGCCCTCACTTGATCAAAAAAATTCCTTCTTCTTGGATTACGACATCAACCAAGAAGAGCTCGTAAACCCCCTGCTTAAAGAGGTTAGCGAAATAAATATCTTAACAACGATTCAAAAACTTTCCTCCTATTTTGATCGCTACTACACCAGTGCGACCGGAGTTGAATCTGCCAACTGGATTTATCAACAGTTAAAATCTTTATCCAAATCAAGGTCCGACATCTCAGTTGAATTATTTAAACATGAAAGTTGGGCACAACCCTCTGTCATTGCCACTATCAAAGGTGAAACGAACGAAAAAATCATTATTGGCGGACACTTGGATTCTATTAACCAGCGCGGAGGATTTTTTGGAAGGAAATCCGCGGCCCCTGGTGCGGATGATAATGCATCCGGTATTGCCACCTGGATGGAGGCCTTCCGAGTTCTAAGCAAAAATGGTTATCGCCCAAAACATACGATCCAATTTATGGGTTATGCCGCAGAAGAGGTAGGCCTGCGAGGATCCAATGCCATCGCCAAGCAATATAAAGCGAAAGGCGAAAAAGTATTGGGTGCACTCCAATTTGATATGACTAATTTTAAGAATCATGAAAAAGATATCTTCTTAATTAGCGATTATACCAATCAAGAACAAAATAAATTTTTAGGCAACCTCATCGATACTTATATTAAACTCCCATGGGGCTTTACTAAGTGTGGTTATGCTTGTTCCGATCACGCCTCTTGGAATGGCCAAGGATACGTGGTCTCTTATCCTTTTGAGACGGCCTTTGAAACTTATAATAAAAAAATCCACACGACCGCAGATACTCTCTCTGTGTCTCAAAACTCTGCCAACCATGCGACCAAATTTGCCCGCTTGGCAGTTGCGTATGTACTAGAACTAGATAACTGAAACGAGGAGAGAGAATTTTTATTTAGTTTGCACACTTTTCCTATCTGCTTTTCCTAATCTTACATGTAAAATTAAAATTGGGACGCTGAGAGCGTTCCAGTTTTGATAGGCCTCTCAAATTAGACAAGGGAGAGTAATGGGAATGATGCATAAAAATTTTCTTGCCGCTCTTTTTGTAAGTGTACTGTCTTTGTCGGCCAGCGTCGTCTTCGCAAAACCTAAATCTAAATTTAACCTCTACCGAAATGTATCAGACATTTGCTATCAAGTGAAAACATCGCTATCTGAGAATGCACCCAAAGCATCCTACGGAACTGGCTTTGTGGTCAATGCAAAGAGGGGATGGCTCATTACCAATTATCATGTCGTTTCAGATGTGATTCAAAAGAAAAATTCCACTTACCGCAACTTCGTGGTCATTGATGGAAAACCTATTCAAGCAAAAATTTTAGATATCGATATTTTGCGAGATCTTGCCCTCATTCAAATAGACTATCAATTTAAATCCGAAATTAAACTTCAATCGAAAGCGATTAAAGAGGGCGAAAAAATCTTTTCCTTTGGAATTCCGAAAGATTTAAAGCTGAGCATGGTGGATGGAATTTTTAATGGGTACCTAGAAAATGGCCCGTTTCATAAAATACTCATGTCGACTCCGATTAATGGCGGAATGAGTGGTGGGCCTGTGACCAACAATGAAGGAAAATTAGTGGGGGTTAACGTTTCGACCCTTAGAAACAGTGACAATATTAGTTTTTCCGTTCCTGGAAAATTTGTAGGGGAATTGATAAGTCATGTGGAGGAAGGGGGAGCGAGAATAAGTGATCTGGATTATGGTAAAAACCAATTGTACTTACAGAGTCAAATCTTAATGGGGCAAAATGATATTTTTTTAGCGATGCAAAAAAATTGGAAAAAAGAAGTACTCAACGAGTGGTCGGTCCCCATGTTTGGGGACTTAATGAAATGTTGGATGCAAAAGTTAAACGAGCACATAAAAACAGAAAGTGAAAAAGTGATAGCGTTTGGAAAATTTTGCGAAGTTCCTGACTCCATGTTTTTATCCAGTGATGAAAAATTTGAAGGAACACTTTTTTATACCATGAATATTTTTTCAGCGAGCAATAAAAAATTGAATCGATTTCAATTTGCTGATTTTTTAAATGGTTTATTTAATTCTCCAAAAATGCTAAGAAATGAAAATTACAACAATGATGAGGAGGAAGCACCTAGTACTCTCCATCAATGTAGCAATCTCAAAATGAAAAATAAAAAAAATCTCACCTTTCAGGTTAGTTACTGTACGAGTACTTATTTAAAATATCCCAAAATAATGGAAACATTTTTTAAGATGATTACCTACGATGATTCAGGAAATAATGCCCTCATTGTGAATTTTATCTTAGATGGTTTTACGTCTGATAATGCCATCGAGTTTTTGAAAAAAGTTGTGGAAGATATTTCGTTTCAAAAATTCAACAAGGATAGTTAATGAAAAATCCTGTCGTTAGTATTACTTTTTTTGTTATCTTGTTTCTGATCTCTCTCATTGCGGTTTACCTGACTACTTATATTCAAGTGACTGTCATGGCCTATGGACTCTTTGGTGGATTTATTGCTGCTGCGGTTGTTGGGTGGTTATTGTTGGGTGGCCTATCTTGGATCATTTCAAAAGAATTTAAAGGTATTTTTCTTCTTAAGTACGTTCTCATTTCTATGACAGCGACGACCCTTTTTACCGTTTTATTTACTCCGATTTTACATCTTGATCACTTAACTTATTTTACACCTATTTTTAATGTGTTGATTTCTTTTATAGGATTATTTTTTCTTTTTCAAATTCTTACCCCCGATGTTTCTCGCTCAAAATTGCTCGCACGGATAAGTTTATTTATTTTTACCTGGCAGACAGTTGTCTTTACCATTTCCTATTTTTCTTCAAAAATCCATATGAAGTATACCGTCGAGGCCCCAGGGTATTTTGCGTCCCTTAAAATTAAAACTCCTCAAGAATTTGAACAAGATTTGCAGGAGACATTTAAGGCGGCGGCCGTGGAAAATTCAAAAAACTAAATGAGCTTACTGATTTCTTCAATTATTTCTGGATTAGTCAGCGTACTCACATCACCCAATTTCTTTAAATCTTTCTCACCTTGCGAAAGTTTTCTTAAGAAACGCCTCATAATTTTTCCCGAGCGAGTTTTCGGCAATTGAGGAACCATAATCAGGCGATCTAATTTAGCAATCGCACCAATTTGTTTTGTTAAGAGTTGATTGACTTCAATTAATAATTCTTGAATTGGTTTCATTATTGAAACGCCCTCATGTTGCTGATAGACCGCAAAGGCCCAAAGGCATTCGCCTTTAATGTCATGCGGAGCACCAACGACCGCCGATTCCACAATGAAGTGAGACTCATTGATCACGTTTTCTACTTCTGCTGTCCCTATTCGGTGGCCAGACACGTTGATGACGTCATCCATTCTCCCTAAAATTCGGTATTCTCCTCTCTCGTTGCATTCGGCCGCATCACCCGTGAAATAAAATCCGGGATAGGCCTTAAAGTAATTTTCCCTATATCGTGTATGATCGCCATAAATGGTGCGGGCCATTCCCGGCCACGGATGACTTAGACAAAGAGTACCTTCCCTTGTCGCTTGATTTCCTTTTTCATCTAGTAAAATGGCCTGCACGCCTGGAAGGGGCAATGTTGCTTTCGTAGGAATTTCAGGAGTGATACCCGCCACATTGGTGATCATGATTCCACCCGTTTCCGTTTGCCACCACGTATCGACGATGGGGCACCTTTCCTTCGCCACCCATTTTTTTAACCATTCCCAAGCTTCAAGATTGATAGGTTCACCCACGGAGCCACACACTTGTAAACTGTCCATCGCATAATGTTTAGGAAATTCATCGCCCAATGACTCAAGGCCACGAATAGCGGTAGGCGCCGTATAAAAATGAGTAACTTTTAATTCTTCAATAATTTTCCAGAAGCGATCGGCGCTTGGATAAGTAGGAATTCCCTCATACATGACACTGGTGATCCCATTGAGAAGTGGCCCATAGATCACGTAAGAGTGGCCTGTAATCCAACCCGCGTCAGCGGTACACCAAAAGAGGGAATCGTTTCGTAATTGAAACACCTCCCTCATCGTCCATCCGGCCCACACCATGTATCCGCCGGTGGTGTGAAGTAGGCCTTTAGGCTTTCCGGTTGAGCCAGAAGTATAAAGGATAAAGAGGGGATCTTCAGCTTTGCGATCGACAGCTTTAACAACTGTGTCCATAGGAATTTTTTTTAACTCTTCACTAATAAGTAAATCCCTTCCTTTAACTAAAGAAATAGGCTTCTTTGTGTGATCGTGAATGAGGACATGTTTCACTTTTGATAATATTTTATTTTCAATTTCATTTTCACTTTCACTTTCACTTTCACTTAAAGAAGTTAAGGCCACATCGACAATATTTTTATAATCCACATATTTATCTCCTCGGTAACTTCCATCACAAGTAACCACTAATTTGCATTCTGCATCGATGATTCTCGATCTCAAGGCCTGGGCGGAAAATCCGCCAAAGACCACACTGTGAACCAGGCCAAGTCTCGCGCAGGCCAACATGGCAAACGCCAATTCCGGAATATGGGGCATGTAGAGACAAACCACATCATTGGCCTTTAAGTCTAAAGATTGAAACATTTTGGACCAACGATTTACCGATTGAAATAACTCTTGGTAAGTAATGTTGCGTCTCTCTGCGCCTTCTTGATTGGGAATAAAATGCAAGGCGACGTGATCAGCAAGGAGGGGCAAATGACGATCTAGCATATTTTCGGTGATATTTAAGTGGCCATCAGAAAACCAACGCACATCTCCGCCCTCAAAACTTCCCTCTAGGGACTGGGTGGGAAATTTGCGCCATTGATATTCCTTGGCAAGTGAGAGCCAATATTCCTTTCGTACCAAGGGATCTTTGTGAGAGGCTTGGCGAGATAATTTTTCATGGTCTTGCTGAGATCGTATGGAATGGGATGGCATCATATTTTCTCCAGAATATCACTCTATCCTGATCATTTTTCTTTACGTTGTCATCACTCTTTGGAAAACTTTGCTGCGTTATCAAATAGGAGATTTTATGTCGACATTACCTTACAAATTCCTTGTGCTCTTTTTTTCTTTATCTACGTTTTCTAGCTTGGTGCTTGCCCATCCCAAGAAACAACCTAGTGGCCATGTGGATGAAGTAGCACTTATCAAATCGATGCAAGGGTGCTTTGAGGTGACGAGTGCCTTTGGCGAAACAGGAATCATCGATGATAAGTATCCTATTGTTTCCCGCGATTATTTTTCCAAAAATTATGAGTACATTGCTCTCGATGGCGATGGCGTAGAAGAGCTTGAGCTACAACACATCTTGTTGACTGCCTTGGGCCCTCAAAAAACTCAGCGCGATCAGTGGGTACGATCCCCTCGCAAAATGATTTCGTATTTGAAACCCCACCAATATAAGCAAAGTTTTTATCCTTCCAAAGGTAATCAATGGTTACTTACGGTGCGCGCTGTGGATGAATCACCTCTCTATAGTTGTGCCGCTTCCTTTGGCCCAGTCCCCGAGCCAGAAGAATTTGCCTATTGGAATTGTTCCCATTTTTCGCCCGTGCCTTGGCGAGAGTCGTCGCAGCGAAATGACTACAATTTTTTAGGCCAAAATAACTTCATTTCCTTTTCTAAATTGGGTTGGGTTCATAAGCAAAGTAATCGCAAAATTCAGTACGTCGAAGGTGAGGCCGACGTTTCAAAAACGATCGCTTGGGAAGATGGATATGTGTCTTACAAAAAAACCGATGATCAAAATTGTAAGGAGGCGAAAGCTTGGTGGCAAGCGCAGTCAGCTACATGGTCCAAAGTTCGTGAGGTGTGGGCGAATTCATTAAACAACAGTCATGCTCTTGTTTTTCTTGATCCCTCAGAAAAAAATTCTCTAACTGATGAAGTCTTAGCTGCATTCACTAAAGCGCAAGCGGAGATTAAAAATTTGGGTACTGAAGGAAGCGTTGATGAAGTTTATCAAACGATGCAACTACAAATGAAAAACTTAATTGAAAAATATGTTAAAGAAGAAGTTCAAGTAGAAGAAGATTAGAGATCATCCCTAGAGAACCCCCATCACCAGAATTTATGATTTAATTTTGGCGATGGGGGATTTGATTTCGTTCATTTATTTTTTAAGGGATGCATTGTCCAGGAGCTAATCCATTAAGTATAATTAAGCTTGCCTTTGTACAATAAAATTCGCATTTCTCGTAAGGAGGAACGTTTCCGGTTAGTCCATTTTGAAAATTATTGATGATCACATTTAACGCTTGAAGCGAAGGTAAACTGCTTGGCGTACAGATTTGAGATACGATAGGCTGTACACCCGTATTTTGAGCAAAGTTCTTCAGAGCATCAAGACATGTGATGTTTGGAAAACCGCTTGGAGAACCTTGATTTCCAGGTGACGCTGAGGGGCCATATTTATAAACTGCGACAGCTCTTTCACAATTAAACTGTTGTGTTGTCGGGGGCGGATTACTTCCACCGTTAGGATTAGCATTACCGCTTCCTCCGCCAACATTTCCACCATTGTTGCCGGGGTTACTACCTGCTCCATTGACCCCACAAACTGGTCCGAGACTCATTTGTGTTCCACCGCATTTTTTAATATAGCTATTGATCTCATCAAGAAAATTTAGCCAATCATTCGCCATGTTCCCACACATACTAGGAGTGGAAGTAAGGGCCTGATGAATTCCTTGATACATGGCACTCAATTGCGAAATAAATTGAGCACTGCAAGATCCACCATTGTTACCATATAAATCCATGAAAGCTTGGTAAAGCTGATCGTAGGTACATCCAATAAATGGATTATTTCCGTTGCTGATGTTTAGGTTAGGTAATCCACATGTAGCAACAATCCCACCACCAGCGGCAGCTGCAGTGCCATTATTTACGCCACCACCACCGCCACCACCGATGGCGATAATACCATTAATCTGATTGACTAGATTTTGACTTTGCTGGTTGTCATTGTTGTCCCAAACGACCGTAACCTGTTCTCCCTCTGGATTGGCGCTGCTCACCACGGTGCCTCCGCTCTCGCCTGATTTTTGGCAACTTATCAAAGTTGAAACAAATCCAGCAACGATCAGAAAGATGAATGAATTTTTTGTTCTCTTTAACGCTAAGAGTTTCATATTGTTCCTTTGAATAATTCCCATATACGTTCTCATGTCTCCATTGTATCGGCATTTGGTTAAATAACTTGAGTAAAACTGTTGACAAGGCTTAAGTGGTTGATAAAATGCGAAAAGATAAAATTTCAAAAATGAAACAAATTAATTTAAGTGCCCATTAAACGCGCCATGCGATCGCATCTTTTGGTTGATCATGGTTTAAACATCAAGTGATTAAAAAATAGACGACTGTCTAAAATTTAGATACCGAAAATGTTTTAAAATTTCTCTTTTTGATACTAACTATTTAATAATCAGTTCACCAAAGTTTAAACAGTCTCTTGGCATGAAAACTGCATTACTAACTCCCAATGGGATATTATTGTATTTTTTTTTGACATAAGGGGGACGTGAAATGAAAACTTTGAAATCTTTGAATTTTAAGTTGTTGCCAACAGTCATGTTGATGGGACTCTCATTGGAGGCCTTTAGTGTTTTGGCCGAAACTACTTTGGAAGGTTCTCTGCCTTCTAGAAGAAAGGTGGCGTTAAAAAATCCCACCACTCAAAATGAAATGATCAGAAAAAAACCAGAAAAAAAATATTATCAACAATCCTTATCTACTCGCTATGCTTCCACGACTTCCACCGCCAATGGCAACGCCAACCAAGCAAGCGGATCCATTTCAACTTTGAAGCTTCCTGGATCTACCTCGCCATCTAAAGCACCCAACATACTCAGCATGATGACGCAATTTTCTTACACAACAAACGCAACTAGTTTTGGAACAAAAGACAGTACGACCGGAGCGACCATCGAATTATTTTTAACGGTCAATTTAAATTCCACTCTTGCGCTCTTGCTTGAAACAGGGGCCACTAAAAATATAGATGCTCCGACAGGATCTCCCAATGCGCATTCTTCTAATATGAATAATACAAATATAGGTGGAAAAATTGCTGCGTATAAAGATTCTAGTTGGGATATTTTTTTTCGAGGATATTATATCGCTCCAACTTCACTTGCCTCTAGAGAGCAAGCAACGATGACGGGCGGCTACAGGACAGATGCAACCATTATTCCAACTCTTTATAAAGGCGATGTACTGAATTTAACTTATCGCTTTCGACCAGCGTACTCCCATTTTTACTATGACGAGCTTATCAACAAAGGCAATGATTTACCAAATTTAGAAAATCGATTTGATTTAGGAAATCGACTAGGTTTTAATTTATGGGGATCTCTTGACCTTAATTTTCATTTTATCTATACGACATTTCAAAATTCCTTGGGTGTCAGAGTTGATGATCAATATACTTGGGTACAAGAAGTTGAGTACGCCGTTAATCCAAACTTTTTCATAGGCTTAAGTCATTCGATCAATGGGGCTTTTTATAATGCTGCAGGCTCAAGAGAGGTTGTTTCCATCTACTCATCTAAGTCTTCTGAGTTTACAGGGTACTTTGGAATCCAGTTTTAAGATTAATGAATTAGTTTCAATTTTTACATTTTCTCCGGGCACTCTATCCCAAGGAGTGCCAATCCCTTTGCCAGGATAGCTTGCGATAACCAAACAATCATGAGTCTGTCTTGGCGCTTATCCACGTTTGTTTCATTCATGATAGGGGATTGAACATAAAACGTATTCACCGCTTGGGATAATTCAAATAAATAATTGGCCACTAAGTGGATAGCAAATTTTTGTCCTGCTTGCCAGACCACGTTGTGAAATTGCATGAGCTTTACTATTAATTCCACTTCTGCGTTATTCAAATTTTCAGGAAGAAAAGAAGACCTGGGTTTGGGCGTCGCTTCAATGTTGAAACTATTTTTGCTTAAGATCGATTGAAGTCTTGTGGCCGTGTATTGCAGGTAAGGCCCAGAATTTCCATCAAGTCTCAACCACTCTTTGAGATCAAACACAATTTTCTTTTGCGGATCCACTCTGACCATCCCGTACTTGATCGCCCCATTGGCCACTTGTTGGGCGGTCTTTTTAATTTGCTCCACGCTCCATTCACTTTTGTAGTGAGATAAATATTCGTTCACAATCGTTTCTTGCATTTCATCGATCAGTTGTTCAATCGGAACAATATTTCCTTTGCGCGATGACATGGCACCACTTGGAAGCTCCACCATCTCGTAAGGCAAATGCACGCAGTCTTTAGATTGCTCAAAACCCATCTTTTCTAAAATTTTAAAAAATTGTTTGAAGTGTAGACTCTGCCTCACATCGACAAGGTATAAACTTTTTTCAATTTGCATCTCTTGAAATTTTCTTCGCGCTAATTCCAAGTCTTTGGTTGCATAAAGCCCATTGCCGTCAGACTTTCTCAGAAGCGCAAATCCCAAATTATCTTCTGATAAATCGCAACCTACCGCACCTTCATCAATTTTAAAAAGTCCCTTCGCTAAATATTCATCCACTAATTTTAAAGACGGGACGTCCACATCGGATTCAAAGTACCAGTAATCAAAATCCACATTCAGCCACTCATAAACTTGTTTCATAAGTGTAATGGACCACTCTCTGGTTTGTTTCCATTCATCAAAAAAACTTCCTTGACCGCTATGAATTTCTTGTAAAATATTTGTTAAGGCCAACCTGTTCGCTTCTTCCGAAGGAGTGCCTCGTTCGGCCTCTAGTAAATTGTGGGCCTGAGAATACATGGATCCCAACCACGCGCCCTTATGTTCACTTGGTGCTTTGGCCTTGATTTTATGAATGTACCACAAGCACTTGGCCACATGGGTTCCCACATCACCTGGGTAGGTGGCCGAGATCACATCCATGCCGCAGTATCGCAAAACTTTCACAATTGCTTGGCCCAGACAAACGTTTCGCATGTGGCCTACATGCATTTCCTTGTGAGTGTTGGGTTGGGAGTATTCCAACATCGTTTTGGGAGGAACGGCCTTAGAATATAATTGATGAAAATATTTTTTAGCGACTACGAGTTCAATCCAATCTTCCATGATTTTAGAAAAATCCCAAAATACATTTAAATAAGGGCCAACCGACTTTACGGATGTGATGTATTTAATTGTTTCATTATTTTCTAAATATTTTTGCGCCGCCGCCCTTAATTGCTCGGCCACTTGGGCGGGGGAAATTTTTAATTTCTTGGCCAGCTGAAAACATGGAAAGGCCAAATGTCCTGCGCTAAAGTTGGGAGTTGCCGTAAATTGTTCGTGCAGATCTGGGTTTGTCTCCCCAGAGGCAATTTGAATGACTTGAGAAAATTCTAAAATCCAAGGATCAATAACGGTCGGTGATGAAGATAGATGATGTTGCATCTCTTCAAACTACTAAAACTTATTTTGGTTGGGAACCAGATATTGTGAATAATTTTTCTAACCCCCGCTTGGAGATCATTTCAGTTAAATTTTTGACAATAAAGTTCTTCATTCCGGTGTCTTCACCTTTCCAATCCGCGTTGATGTAGTAGAGACATTTTTTTTCTTTAGTCTCAACCACATTGACGAAACCATTTAATCCTTTAAATATTCCTAGCGCCATGGTGTATTTGTAGGCACCTGCCCCCTTGAGACGCTCAATTTCCACATTGATATTAAATTTAAAATATTTTTCCGGAAGGAGCGGGATAATCTGCTGCGCATTGAGTACCATGGTAATGGTTTTTCCGTCGTAATCACTCTTGTCGAGAAAGGAAATATGCTTTTTATAATCCTCGTATTTCCCTAAGATGGCCGAGCTATCAGCGCAATTTTTTTCATGAATTCCTGAGACATAATGGGTGAGCGTTTGGATTTTTGGTGCGGGATCGGTCACTTCCGAGCTAGAAATAATTTTTCGATCTTTTAAATATTCAAAATTAGTGCGGGAAAAAAATTTTTTCTCTTCCATGTAACTACGCAATTCAAATTCGGCCGCAAAAGCAGTAGAAAAAACAAAAAAAAGTGCGGATCCCCAAAAATATTTCATGATCATTCTCCTCAAACCGTTTTTGTGCCCTTATGATGAGTTTATGAATGCAATATCAACAAAGCAACGTTCTGGTAAAATTAAAGAGGCCGTCATCGAGAGTAAAGACCAAAGATGGCATTGTCGCAACCGAATTACTCTAGTATTCGGATCCAACGATGTGGAGGATTTGGAAACCTATCTTTACACCGAAGGGGGAGTCGAGTTTAAGGCCGTCCAATTTCATCAGGCCAAATCCAAGGCGATTGAAGAAATTCTCGACAATAGTATTGATGAATTTTATCGCGGGCACGTGAGTGAAATTCGAACCGAACTTTCTGACGACGGCCTAACAGTCACGATTCAAGATAATGGAATTGGATTTCCCTTAGACAAGGTCAAGCAAGTCTACACGGAATTTAGGACCGGATCTAAATTTAAAGATGAAGAAGTTGATGAAAAAGGTTTGCTTTTTCGAACCTTAGGCCAAAACGGCTTGGGGGCGGCGGCCACTTGTTTAACCAGCGACGAATTTGAAGTCACAGTGAAACATTATAATAGTAAGCAAGAGCAAACTTACCGTTTCATTGATGGAGCGCTCAAAGTGACCCAAACCAGGCCTAAGTCTTTTAGTGGCCCTTCTGGCGTTAGCATCACTCTCAAGCTTGCCAAAGAAGTTTATAAAAATCCCAAAATTGATAAAGATCTCTTAAGAAAACGAATCATCGATTTGGCCTACAACAACCCGGGCCTTAAATTTGTCTTCAATAAAGAAGAGTTTCAATTTAAAAAAGGGCTCTTTGAGCTTGCCCAGCGTATCAATATTGATACGGCGCAGTTAATTGGAGAAGAAGAATTTATTTTTGATACCCAAACGACGACGGGAAAAACGGCCAAGGCGAAAATTAATTTGCACGTCTCGCTTACCCTAGATCCTAAAAATGATGAGCGTGAGCGCTTTATTTCTTTTGTGAATTCTACTCCCACCTTTGATGGCGGATATCACAACGACCGAGTCAAGCGTTCTTTCATTAATAAAGTAAAAGAGAAGGCCGAGCGTCAATTAAAAAAAGAAAAAATCACAGTCGCAGATAATGATGTTCTTCAAGGTGTCATTTTTGTGATTGGGATCATTATGCCCAATCCTCGCTTCGAATCACAAACGAAACGAAAACTTGTTCGCGATCAGCTCCTCGAGAAGGCCCTCGATCAATTCATGGAAGAGGGAGTTGAGAAATTCTTAAGAAAAAATAAAGAATTTATTGATTTGGTTTGTGAGCGCGCGCAAACTCGCCACCGTTTTCAAGAATTAAAAGATGCCAGCAAGCAAGGCAAGAAGCAAAAAAAACAACGAGTGGAAAAATTGCTCGATGCTAACGAACGCAAAGATCGCACGAAGTGTGTGCTCTTTATATGTGAAGGAGATTCGGCGATTGGTGGTCTGCGCTCTGCTCGCGATAAACTCACTCAAGGTGGAATTGCGCTCAAAGGGAAACCAATGAACGTGAGTCAGGCCACCATTAAAGACGTACTTGATAATCAAGAGTTCGCTGACATCATGGCCGCCATCGGACTCACCATCGGAGTTAAGGCCGATCCTCATGAGATGCGCTACTCAAAAATTGTTTTTTTGGCCGACTCCGACGTGGACGGCGGTCACATTAATACCTTACTTACTAATTTCTTTTTCACTTTTTGGCCGGAACTTTTTCAAATGGGAATTATTTGTATCGCCAAAGCACCTCTCTTTGAGGTGATCACCGACAAGGAAACGATTTATGCGGAAACCGAAGGCGAGTTAGAAAATATTAAAAAGCGAAGTGAAGTAAAAATTAGAGAAATTCAGCGCAACAAAGGTTTAGGGGAGATGTCGCCGGAAGCTTTTCGCTACGTCTTGAGTAGAAAAGATTTTACCAAAATTGCCGTCAAAGAAGTGAAGGCCTCTCAAGACATGCTCAATGTTTGCTTTGGAAAAGATTCGCAGCCGCGCAAAGATTTGCTGTTAGATACCTCAAAATAAAAAAGATACAAAAACGAAACAAAAAAATAAAATGACGGGCCATCTTTATGAGTGAAGTTTTTTTACATTCCTTATCCTCTGTTCCTTTAGAATCCATCATTAAAAAAGAATATCGCGATTATCAAATTTATACCTTGATGGACCGGGCGATTCCTTATTTGCAAGATGGGCTCAAGCCTTCCCAGCGCCGCATCCTCTTTACCCTCTGGAAAAATCAAAATAAGGGCCTCATCAAAGTTTCCAGCTTAACTGGCCTCGTGCTCACCCTGCATCCCCACGGCCCTGCATCCGTTGAATCTTCGGTCGTTAACTTGGCCCAAGATTTCACGTTTTCTAATAATTATCCCTTGATTGATAAAAAAGGATATTTTGGCGAGCGTATGGAAACCCAAGCGGCGGCCGCTCGTTATATTGAATGTAAATTGGGAAAAGTCGCAGAGCTACTTCTCTTTGATGATATGAATCAAGTGGAAATGGTTCCCAACTATGATGAAAAAGTGATGGAGCCCTTATCGCTTTATCCCAAACTTCCTCTGATGCTACTTAACGGTGCAGAAGGAATTGGGACAGGATTTTCATCTGTCATCCCGCAGCACAATCACATGGATATTATAAACGCCATGATGATGTACCTAGAGAAAGGGAAGCCAAAAAAACTTCGCTGCTGGGTTCGCAATTATAATGAAAAAATTGATATTGAAAAAGATGGAAAGATTATTTTCCCTATGAGCTTTAAGCAATACGGAGAGTCCATTCACATAACGGAGCTTCCCAAAGGCTTTGATGCCCAGCGGATTTATAAACATTTAAATAAATTTATCGAAAAAGATTTTTTAAAAGATTATATCGACAGCTCTGTGGATAACGAAATTGATATTCAGCTCATTTTTAAAAGAGGCCAGCAACCCACCCTCGAAGAAGTAGTGGCCGAAATGTATACCAGTACTTCCATTGTTCCCAATTACACGTTGATTTCTGAGCGCGGTGTGAAAATTTTTGATAACGCGGAAGATATTATTGAAGTGTTTACTGCTCAGCGAATGCAAGTGGTTAAGCGTCGCTATGAACTCCTCATCAAAGATCATGAGGCCAACATCCAAAAAAATAATGAGATCATTCGTTTCATTAAAGAAAAGCATTACGCGGAAGCAGAGAAGAAAGCTAACCGTAAAGATTTCGTAGACTATTTATCCATTAAAAAATTTGTTTATGCAGAGTACTTGGCCGATATGGCCATCTACCGCATGACCAAAGATGAAGTCGGAAAGCGGCAGCTGCTCATTGATGAAGATACCAATAAACTCAAAGGATTTAGAAAAGTATTGTCTAATCCCGATGGCGTAAAAGAAAAACTCATGGATGAACTCAACGACGTGGGCCTCAAGCTCAGTAAAATCATGGAAGATAAACAAAAAGAGAAAAAAGAAGTCTACGCTAAACTTAAGAAAAAAAGATAACGGGATTTGGTACTGATGCAGGTTTGGTTTTCAAGAAGGGTTCCGATTCAACAATTTGAATCGGAAGTGAGGGCGAAACGCCGAGACGTGCTTAGGCACGTCGCAGGCGATGTTGAGACTGTGCCAAAGCACAGTCGAACCGAAGTTCGACGCACTGGAAAATCAAAACCGCATCAGTACAAAAAGAGGAAAACCAAATACGGAGGGGGGGGCCGCATTTGGTTTTCCTATGTTTGCCTACTCCTTAAGGCGTTCATCCTTGAATTACCATCCAGTGGTTGTCTACTCCGTGACAAAATTGACTTCATGCCAAGATAAAAACTTCCCGTCTTTATTTAGTCATCCAATGACTTTATTATTTTTTAAAAAACTTTTGAGAGTTTTTTAATTTTTTGCTACATCAAGTAAAATATTTTTTTCAAATGTTTTCCCTTTAAGTTTTCTCATGTCCACTTTATGCTCTGAAATTTTGTGGCCGTTGATATCGTGAATGCAAGATCCATCTGGCATTAACGTATGGGCCACGACCACATCGTCTCCTGGCTCTAAACCTGCGGCTTGTATCGCCTCTGGCGAAAGTCCTGCTAAAATATTTGAACTCGCATTACTCTTAATTTCACTGTAATAATTTTCCAATTCTGCAGACATGGACACGCCATAGTTTCCTTTCACATGGGCCTCGCTACATTTGTCGTACGCCTTACCACTAGAAGAATAAGGCGCCAAGGTCGTTGTGGCAGTCGCATAGCTCACATAAGGTTCCATTAATGAAGCATCACAGCTTGTAATATGGATCAGTCCAATCACGTGTCCCAATTCATGGGCCAGCACATAATAAAGTGAGTACTCCCCTGAATCATAAGTAGAATTATCCGTTTGGTTATAAAAATTGTAAGTATAATCATTTACCCCAATGTCACTTGCACTTAAGGTGACAGAGTTTCCTCCTTGATACGTTCCATAGTTCACAGTCACGGCCAGTGCCCCCGATGATAGCGCTGAAGGCCAGGAAGTCGTATAGCGATAAATACCCACCGAGGAGTCTTTCCAACTTGAATAGCTACTTGGGTGACTTAAGGCACCAGAGGAAATGGAGAAGAAGGAATAGTTATTATCACTCATGGTCGCCCAATCAGACCCAATCGATTGAATTTCTGTAAGATCGAGGGCTGAAAAATCACTATCTGCGATGGTTGTTAAAGGTAAACTAGATGCGGCGTACTTATACAGTGTAAATCCACTCGAAGCTGCCGAAGTCGATGAACTAGATTTCGTTCCAATACATCCTTGCAGAAGGAGTGAACTTGTCATCGTCGCTGTTACAATTAGTGTCTCTACAGATCTAGGGATTATCTTCACAGACGTACCACCTTGATAACTTCCAAGTTTTTGTCAACAGCTCCTAACCTTGTTACGTTAGGTTCCATCCCTAGATCGCTGTTCCAGTTAAAGTGATTGTAAAACTACTTTGGGTTTTCATATGAATTCAGAGATTTATTGACGATGTGAATGAAAAGAGGCAAAGAAAATTGACCGGTTTCTGTGGCATTTTGAGGAGCATTATGAAAATTAATCCATCTACCAAGTTAGGCCTGATTTTAGGGATCCTCCTTTACTCATTACAAATTTTGGCCTCAGAGAAAATTTATCTTATCAAAAATGAAACTTTGAGTTCCACCTTTGTTCGCACAACTCGTTTTTACGTCGTTGAAAAAACTTTTGATGGATCGACGGTCTATCAATTCGAGCGAAGCTACGGAAAATTACAAAAATTAGTGGGGATACAAAAATTCACCTCAGGCGAATCACTTTCAAAATTAAATGAAAATCATGAACAAACTTATGCTTTGCTTGATTGGGATTTAGAATTTGAAACCTTTGTTCCGTTCGATTCTCCCACACTTCCCACTGTTCTTTGGCCCAATCGAAATCAATGGAATGATCCGGCCCGAGATTGGGAGAAAGAATTTGGAACATTTGTCTCCGAAGTTTCTTTGAATTTATTTTATGATCTGGGCCTTGCCATTGATTGTGCGGATGTGGTTTACGGTCTTAGGTGGATTTTTGCTCGCATGAATTTTCTTCCCATGAACTTTACGGTGAGTGGTGGAAGAAAAATGAATAATTCAAGGTTTCCCAAAGAGTGGCTCGCGCTTAATACGAGTGATCGTTTAAAGAAATCTTGGAGGGAAGATAAAGTTTTTTTAAAATCTTTGCGCTACATGATGGATGTAACCTACACAAGTACTATGCCCTTTGATACTGATCTTCTCAGACCACAGGTAGAAAATATTCGTCCAGGCGTTATCAACTACTGGGGATCCCATTCACAGTTTGTACAAAAGGTAGACTCGTCGGGAGAAAATGTTCCTGTAACCGTTATCGAAACATCTGTTCCTAAAATTCTAAAACCGCTCAACCAATACTTGATTTTTGATCCAAAAAATTTTCGGCAATTTAGGCCTAATGGAATTCGTAGTGAATTAAAGATTCAAAAACCTCAACTAGATCCTGATAGTCATTTAGATAGTGATGCTATGTTTGGTGGCTATACTGAGATGGCGGCCATGGTGGTCGATAAGAATTTACTTAAAAAAAATGTTTCAAAAATTAAACAGAGTTTTCATTTAACCCTGCAAACTATGTTGGATCAAAGATCCTTGGCCATTTCGCTTGCGCAAAAAGAGTGCGAGGCGAACCCCCTTTCCTGTACTTTTGGGTCGTCAAATTTTGAAAATTATTCTACTCCTTCTCGTGATCAGAGAATTTCAGATACTTTTGCTTATATGCAATTTTTTTTACAATGGATTAATCCCAGCGAAAACATGGGTAATCCAGATCTTTTTATTTCTTTGGGCAACGAAAAAGTTTCCCTTGATTTTGTTACGTTTGTTCAAAACATCAATGAAAGTTTAGTGTCGTTTGTCCCTTTTGATCCTGTGATGTTAAGGTGGGGGTATTCATTAAAATCGCAAAATCAAGAAGCAAGTGACAACGCAATTTATCTTAAAAGCTTAGATTCCCTTTATAAAACCAAATTCATATTTGAGCAAAGCTTTGCTACAACGCCCTCGAAATCTACTTTATTTTCCCTTAGGCACTTAAGTCTATCTTCACAAAAAATTGCGTACCACTGGATGAACAGCTGCTTAAGTAATTTATCAGACATTAATCATACCCATGCCACTTGCTTTCAGGATTTAGTGGACAGTGGTTTTGAGGAATTTAATTTCGATCCTCAATTGAATTCACCTAAAATAAAATCCAAATTTTTGCCTATTCAACGTGAGCAGGGATTAATTTTAAAAAATGAGGAAACTGTTTTTGAGTCAAAATATTTTTTAGTTATCGGTGGGAGATGGGTTTACCGAAAAGCTGACATGAAAATGTTTGATTTGTGGGAACCCTTATATCAGGCCGCCTTATCAACTCCCATCAATGAGGATGGAAACCAAGCAGAGCAATTTAACGACTACATCAAGCAAAGTGGCGAATTTCACACTTCCCTTGAAGGAATTTATTTTTCTGATGCCAATCAAAGATTTTGTCCTTTTGTGATTGATCTAAGTGATCCCCAAGCGCCGCAAGTAGTTCCTTTGGGAGTTGAAGTCGCGATTTTTGATGAAAAAATTGTATCCATCGATGAAACACAAAATAAAATATATTTTTACCGGTGGAATAGGGGATTATTCTTCGATTCTGAAAAAAAAGTAGATCATGTTCTAATGTTAAAAGATCTTAAGCGTGAATTTCACAAGATGATGTTTGTGCAGTACCAGGGAGATAAAACCCTGCACGTTTTTTCTAGCTACGGGGAGCGAACACTTCCACCCTTCGAAGAATTCTGGAAAGCTGATTTTACGAATTTTTTCATTAATGCGAGTGGTGATCTTTATTTTTCCTCTTCAAGCCCAACGTCGACGTTTTTGTATCGCGCGAAGTCCTTCGTTTCAAGCATGACAAATTCTCAAGATGCTTTGGAGCAAATAGTGATATCAGATAGAGAGAGTTTATCATTGAAGCTATTCTTGTCTGAAAAATTCGTGATTTTTGATAACCAAGTTTTTCAATTGAGCTGGGGGGCCCCAGAGGCAAATTCTCAACCCATCGGTATGTATCGGCCAATCAATGAAATCGCTTCAACTTCGAAACGCTTTTTGCTTCAAAGTCTAAGCAAAGTCGGCCGATTTTTATTGCTTGATTCGCAAACTATTTTTAATCGCAAGCTTCCATTTATCGCACCGGAAGTTTCAGAGTATTCATTTAACGGCGAAGAGCTTGATATTTATTATACGAGAGAACAAGATGAAGCACTCATCACTAAGTCAGTTAATAAGGAATTTGCTCCCATCATTCCCTGGCCAAGAGGAAATAATTTGCAATTGCTTGATCACAAGACAGTGGATACGAATTATTCCCAATTTCGCATCGTCCCTGGCCCCTCGCAACCGGTTGATCAAATTTTGCTGCGAGAGCAGATGCCCAATTTGGGCGGCCATGGATTTTTAGAGCAAAAATTTAGTTTAAGTGGCCGCTTTCAAAAAGGTTCCATTTTTGAAGCGTCAAGCTCTCAAGCAGTGGACGACTTTTGCGAAGCTAAAAATTTTGAAAACGAGCGCGTTCATTTAAAAACGTATCAATTGAGCAGGCTTTGTGGAGACTTATTTTTTCTAACACCATTGCAATAACCGAATGATAAGTAATTTGAAAATTTCTTTTTTTGAATTTATCTATAACACATCTGAAAAGTGTTATTATTAGTTTGAAATGCATAATTTTACTTACTTAAATTGTCCAAATATTGAACAATCAAGGAATTTTTTCCCAATTTGATGAATTTTTTACTCTGCTCAACGTTCAACGTTTAAAATATCAAAATAAGCTCAACAAAAGTTTTAACTCAGGAGAAAAAAGATGAAAGTTTTTTTTACTTTATTTTTGATTGCTTCCCCTAATTTGTTTGCCCAAAACCATGTTCCTATTGAATGCTATCATGATGATTTTGATAAAACTAAGTTAATAATTAAGATAGATGGTATCACTGATGATAGTTATCCTATAAGTGATAACTATCCTGGTGGTGAAGTTGCAGTAAAAACCTTCGGGAATGCGTATTTGTTTAAGAATAATCGAAAAACTAGAAACCTTGGACCTGTTTATTCATATTATGATAATCGAGCTGTAGAGGGTTATATTAAAACTGCAGAAAATATACTAGTTGTGACAAGCACTGATAATCCAAAAGGTCCACAAAGTCTGAAAGATGTAGATTTTCAAAATGGTTTCTTAGAATTAAAACAAGCATATGATTTTTCTGTAAATCAACGAAATGGAAAGGAATTGAAGTTTAGAGGTTATTTGTCTTTAATAAATCCTCCAGAAGCTTCTCTGACATTATATAATTGTTATTGAGTCCAACACTTAGAAATTGGATTAATGTAAATAGACTATGATTAATTTGTTTTAAATTATCAGTTTATTACATTTAAAAATATATTTTTTTAAAAGTTAAATTTTTTATCTATGTAAATAATAATGGATGATTTAATTGAATTTCAATAATTCAATAATATGGTAAGTGAAAAAAATCATTTACCATTTTATCTGATTATTTCTATTAAAGTTTTACGTTTTTTATTTTTTCCATGTCTTTCGTTATCTATATACGCCGAAGATTCTTTTTAACTACTTCTTCCCCTGACTTTGCGCGTGATCTTTTAAAAATTGCGCCAACCCAAGATCAGTGAGCGGATGTTTCGCAAGTCCTTCAATCACTTTAAAAGGAATCGTGGCCACATGGGATCCGGCCATCGCCGCCGCTCGCACGTGATCTGCATGTCGGATACTTGCCGCGAGAATTTGAGTTTTGAATTTGTAATTATCAAAAATTGTTTTGATATCAGCAATCAACTGCATTCCATTTTGTCCTATATCATCGAGCCTTCCGATAAACGGCGATACATACGTTGCGCCGCACTTCGCTGCCAACAACGCTTGATTCGCAGAAAAAACCAAAGTGACATTGATGCGAATGCCTTTATCAAAAAATGTTTTACATGCCTTAAGTCCATCCATCGTTAAGGGAACTTTAATGACGATATTTTTATGAATGGCCGCCAATTCCAGTCCTTCTTTTACCATACCATCATACTCTGTAGAGATTACTTCAGCAGAGATTGGGCCATCCACGATTTCACATATTTGTTTTAGTAGATCTTTTGCGTCGCCTTTTTCTTTGGCCATGAGACTAGGGTTAGTCGTCACTCCATCAATCAATCCCATTTTCTTTGCGTTCGCTATTTCCGTTAAGTTGGCGGTATCAATAAAAAATTGCATAAAATAACTCCCTATAAAATTCCAAACCTAAAAAAACCATTATGCCTGGCCCTTGCGAAGTATGACAAGGGAACTAAAATAAATATATGAAAACAATTTTATTTCTATCCATTCTTTGGTCGACGACTCTGCCTACCTCTCGCACTTGGGCGACGGCCTATTCCCCCAATCTTCCAGATCATGGAGTGATGACGGCCGATAAAAATGGGTTTATTGATCCGGCCCTCGATTACACCACAACTTATGGTCGAATTTCCGATTACGATCCCGCTTACCGAATCATCAAAGTAAAAGTAGAAAATGATTATACCCGCTTTTTAAAAGCAGACGATGCCTTTTACATCAGACCTGAGAGATTATCGAAACGTGGTTCGGCCTGCATCGCACGCTTGCAAAAAACGGAGCCCTATTACTTTGTAGCGGAAGTGGATAATTGGAATACCTGTTTGAAATCTAAAGGAGATATTCGGCGTGGGATGGTAGTTAAAATCTTTGGAGATATTTTAAAGGAGCGAGTCTATCAGGCCGCAAAAATGCGAGAAGATATTTTAGTAAAAAAAGATGCTTACTTAAAACAATTGGCCGAGGCCAACAACTTTACTTGGAACTTTGATTTAGAGCGAGAAAAGTTACTCAATGATTATGATCAGCGCTTGCAAGCAATCAAAAACGAAAAAGTAAATTCCATCGAGGCCTTAAACCGAAAGAAAGTGGATACCGTTCAAGTTCAAGGAGAGCTCCTAAGTGCCATCGATTCCCTCGAAGAATTATTAAAATTTTATCGTCTGGATCGACGAGAAGTTCTCAAAGATCGTTTTCATATGGACTACGATACATCCGCACCAGTTGACAAACCGGCACGCGTACAACAATAAATCTAAATGATATTATCACTCATTGGCACACTTCTCTTCTTACTCATGGGACTTAGTCTTGGCATGCTCGGATCAGGAGGCGCCATTCTTGCTGTTCCTATCCTCGTTTATTTTTTTCAACTAGAAGCAACCGTCGCCACTTCTTACTCACTAGGAATTGTGGGCCTCACCTCCCTCATCGGGGCGTACAACAAGGCCAAGAAAAAAGAATGGGATTTGAAAAAGGCGTGGCCACTAGGCCTTGCAAGTACCGCAGGTTTAATCGTTTCAAGAATGTATCTACTTCCTGCGACACCAGAAATTATTTCTGTGGATTTGGGTTTTACTTATTTACGTGCCCAAAAATCGGAGCTGATTTTATTTTTGTTTGCTTCGTTACTCATTTTAGTCGGACGAAAAATGCTTAGGGCCTCCTTAATGCCGAATCATTCGTTAGGAATTGCCCCCACAAACAAAAATTTACCTCTCCTCTCTCTAATTATCTTAGGCGTTCTCATTGGCATGCTCGCTGGTTTTATGGGCGCAGGCGGAGGATTCTTCTTTATTCCCTTGCTCACCCTTGGCATGGGAATTTCGATGCACAAGGCCGTGGGCACGTCCCTCGTGATCATTGCTTTTAATTCCCTAACTGGTTTCACGATTGATATTTTTCTAAAAAATCAGTCCCTCGATTTTAAACTTTATGGAGTTCTCTTAATATTTTCTTTTATCGGTGTATTACTTGGCACTTACTATGCTACTCGGGTGAACGACAAAAAATTGCGCAAATCTTTCGCCGTTTTTCTTTTAGTCTTAGGTTTGACGATGATGCTCGATCGTTTTTTCTTAAGAAAAATTTAAGCAGTTCAATCCAGTTAACTCTAATTTTGAAATTTTTTTGCTAGCACTTCTTTAATCCATCTATTAAATATTTCTTTTTCTTCTTTGGTAAAAGGGCGATCCAGCGGCATTTGGTTATTATTGGTTAAATACCAAATTTCCCCTTGCTCCACATCACTGGGATTAAGAAAATACTCTAGTTGATCTTTTTCTAAAAAATTAATTCTTGATTCTTCGCCGTGACATTGAAGGCAGCGCTGAAATAATTTTTCTCCCTCAACCGTAACATCAGGATTATTTTGAGTCTGCTGCGCTTGTCCAAAAGAAGAATTGAAAACGCTAAAAAATAAAGCAACATAACAAACGAACTTTAACATTAAATACATAAATTTCCTTTTCTCATCACTTCCTCAACGATGAGGGCGAGTGATTCTGGTACTTCATATCCTTGAATGAGCGTCTCAGAAATTTTCCCATCAACAATAAAAAAAATGAAAGGAAAATGATCAAAGGCCCCCAGGTCCCAAAGAGTAGCGCTGTTAAAAATGTCATCTTTCGTTTCCAAGCAATTTTTCATTCTCAAGCAAGAGTCATCTTGCAAAATAACAAGTGGCAAGTTCAAGCTTTGAGCAATAGCTTCTATTTCCTTTCGCCCTCTTTGAGATAAGGGCATGAGCTGAGACCACCCATAAATAATGCTTTGGGGATGCTCTGCCATCCAATCATTAAGATTTTCATCATGGAAATATTTTTGCGCGTTCACTAATGGGCAAAAGGAAAGAAAGAGTAACAAAAAAAAAGGGTTCAAATTTTACCTCTCAACTTTTTCGCCTGTTTTGCTTCATTGAGATTTGGTATAAGTGATAAGAAAGTAAATGAAACTTTTTGATTTCCATCATGAGGATGATTGATAAAAACTAATTGCCCATCATCCGTAAAATCTGGGTACATTGAATTGACATTAAGATTATTGGTTACCTTAATGGCCTCAATATCAGAGAAGATAGGCCTTAGGTAAATATCTGAAACATAATTTTTTCCAGGAACAGCTACATAATCTTCTGCCGTGACATCTCCTTGTTCTCTATTGTGGGAGAGGTGATAAGCTACGAGGGTTTCATGTTTATTGAAATTGAGTTTTCCTGTCTTTATTCCTAAATCCATAACTTTATGACAACTTCCATTATCTTCAATTCGAAAAACCCCGCTAGTTTTTGTTTGAGTGTCGAAAGCTCCTAGCAGTTTTCCTGTCTTGGATAGCATCGGGAGTTTTAATTTAAAGTTTTGACAAAATATAGTAGAAGGTGTCTTTATTTCAATGTGATCACTATCTTCTTCTAGGCAAATATCAGTAAAAATATGTTTGCCGATTCGGCTTTCTGCGATGATGCGGTAGCATTTACTTGATTCAGGATTTTTCGCATTAGGCCCTAATTCTCCCGTTGACTGGTAGTAGCCAGAAAAATTTTCAAGTTTAATCAGAGATTCTGGTTGATCATCCGTCAATAAATTTTCGACATTAAAAATTCGATAATCGTCCACCGCAGCAGTCATGGGGAGAATCATTAAATTGCTATGGTAAATAAAAACGGGATCCCAAACTCCTGGAACTTTGGTAATTTTTTTTGTTTCGGTATCAATTAAATAATTGGTCCCGCTCCCTCCAGTATTCGCCTTACTGATAGTATAGGAAATCATGGACCCATCACTTTTTACTTTGAAAAAAAAGGAAGGGATTCCATTAATTTCAATCGTTTTCTTAACCTTTCCGAACGCTAGTGATTGGGAGTACGTCTCTAAGTTGAAACAAATCAAGAGAACTAAATAACACCATTTAAAAATAAAATTCATTTTCATTTTTTTCCCATTTTTTTTAAAATATAATTTTTGAAACGAAGAAAAGCGTAACAATCGAAATTGAGTTCTACAAGTTCAGATATAAAATGTAAGATGATAATTTATGAAACGGAATTTTGATGAATAGAGCGATAATTCCAGAAAGACTTAATTTTTATTCCAACGACAAAAACAACGACAACTCCCATCGCGCCGCCCATACCTAATGCCGTTTTTTTTCCGAGTTGATCGGCCATGATACCCATGAGTGACCCACCAATCAGCGGCCCACAGGTATAAGAAATCATCTCTACCGCTGCTAGTCGCCCCCGAAAATGAGAGTCAATGAGTTCATTCCAAAGTGTGGAACGAAAGACGCCTGAATAGGAATCAAAAAGTCCTGCGAGGGCAAGAAAAATAAATCCCCAAATGGATCCAAACGTAAAAGCAAAACCTAAAATGCCCAAGCACCACAGCGCCGCACACCACGTAATCGACTTGCCGTGGTGAATGACTCGATACGTCCACCCACTAAATAAGACGGCCACCAGTCCACCAATCGCTGGTGAAGAATAGTACCATCCCAGAAGAGATTGATTGGCCACACCATAGGCGAGCGCTGGAAATAATGTTGTGGGAAATGCAAACGTCATGGATAAAATGTCTACGACGTAGGATCCCATCAAAACAGGATTTTTCCACGCATAACTTAGTCCCTCTTTAATCGAATAAAAATGCTCGCGAATTTTTTTGGAGGGAACTTTCGATGAAGGCCTTGTATCAAACTTTACTTTTAGGACACAAAAAATAGAAATGATAAAGGTAAGTAGATCGATGAAATAAGTAGATATAATTCCAACTGAAGCTATTAAAATTCCTCCCACCGCAGGGCCTACGATAAATCCAGCGTTGGATTTTAATGTACCAAGAGGTGAAATAAGTGCGAAATCTTCTTTCGCAATAATTTGCTGAGTTATGGCTTCCAGGGAAGGGCGCTCTAGCGCTTTGGCCATGGACATCAAGGCCGCAAGAAAAATCAGTAGAGCTGTAGAGTGTGAATCGGTGTAACTAAAAATAATGAGCCCCAAGTTGCCGCAAGCGCCAACTAAAGATGCCCCAATCATTAATTTTTTTCGGTTGTAAATATCGGCCCATGTTCCGCCTAGCGTTCCAAAAATGATAAGGGTGAGAAGCTGAATAATTCCAATGGATCCTACCATGGTTGAGGATTTAGTCAGATGATACATTTGGTAGGGGATTGCTACATACGTAATCATGCTTCCAAAAAAAGAAATAAATTGTCCGGCATAAAGCCAACGATAATCGGGGTATTTTTTGAAAGGGGAGAAGTCAATGGAGATACGTTTCATTTTTGATAAAGCTTTTAAGAAAGAGTTTGCCCCATTTGTTGGGTCAGGTAATAAGGAATAACTTTTTCTTTAATAAATTTTTTTAAAATGTTTTCTTCAGAAGATTCCAACTTAAATTGGATTCCACACTGAGGAATAATTCCAACTTTACCCCAGGGAGAGGACCATTTAATTTGCGACTTAAGTTTTAAGTTGCCTTCTTCTGTCGGGATTTCCACCACGATAGTCGAACCATTGTCATAATGTCCATGGATGAGCGCCCCTTGAAGGGATAATTGATCAAGAAAAGTTTTATGGGGAAAGGTTATCTCATCTTTTTCATTCTTAACTTCACAGGGGACGGGACAACCAAAGCGGTGATGACGCCGAACATTTTGATCTTGATTTTCCCAAGGTTTATTTTTTAAAAAATCCTCACTACTTATTCGTTCAATAGGATTCAAGTAAAGAAACGAGATAGTAAGGTTAGGAAAAAGTTGAACGCCAAAAATTTTGGGCCCTAAAAATGAGTTAATAAATCCACTTATGCCTGCTAGTTCTTTATTTATCACGTAAGCATAATCAATCATGATGATGTCGTAGGGATCTAAAGTTGAGTGATAGAGTTCTTCAATCGTGTAAATGCGCTTCCACTCATCAAGGGGAAATAAATTAAAGGCCCGTTCATAGGTGGGATTTTTCAGTAAGGCGATAATAACCATAGTAGCTCCTTATCCATGGAGTTTAAAAAATGATCTGGCCCAAAGAATATATTAACTCTTCCTTGGGCGAGATTCTACTTCTACTTTACTTAATAGCGATCAAAAAATAATGACATTTAATTTTTTAGTAGCAAACGCCGGGTGACTCAGATTGGGACTGAGAGGAAGAACCGGTCCATGGGTCTACCATTTCTGTCGTCACTAATTTAGCTCCAACACAGGTAAAACCTTCTTGACATGGAGGGTAGTGGTCATTGGGAAAATTATTACATTTAGATCCCTGTGAAGACCTAAATTGACAAACCATTTTTTGTTCCTCGCCAGTATAAGCAGAAGACGTATATTTGATGGGCAAACATTTTTTGTATACGGTGCCAATTCCTCCCACCGTATTTCTTTCAAACCACGATCTTTCGTCTTTGAAATCAGGGCACTCAAAATCTTCTTCGCATTCTTTTACGGAATTAGATTTAAAAAAATAAGTCCTCATAGTTGAATTTAATTGCTGATAAATTCTTTTTTCTTTTTGTGGGAATACGAATTTCTCGCAAAATGTTTCTATATCTTTTTCATTGCGAACGCTGATCAGTTGCTCTGCTCCATTTTCATCATAGGTATAGCTATAGGGAACGGGATAGTAACCAGAAATGGAATCCACCTCAATTCCACTTTCTCTTTTGTAATAAGAATTTGAATCAATCGTTATGGGAATTAAACCGCGCAATATTCCTATGTCTTGTCCGTTGCCAAGATTTACGTCCCAACTTCGATCTAATTCCCCTTTTTGGGCCATGACACAATTGAAGGTAATAGGAATTTTTTTGCAGGCCGATTTTCTCACAGGATCGTTTTGATATTTTGTATCAACATAGCGATGAAAAACTTCTTTATTAAGAATATCTTTTAATTCTAAGATCACATTAGGATTTCCGATAGGATTGAGTGCCTCGCAGTCTACTTCTTTTCCGTTTTCTTCCACAATATACGAAGGGGCCACATAGAAAATAACTGTCTTTTCTTTTTCATATTTAAATTCGTAACTCCGCTCGATGCTTACGAAATTTGCTATATTTGCTTTAACACTTATCGAAGTCCCATACTCCGACGTTTCATATTTATAAACTCGGTCAAAGGGAGGGAACATGAAGTAATAGTCACTGTGGGAAAAAAGCATGTACTTGAGAATTTTATTGACTGGAATTTTATATTCTCGAACAGGAGCAATTTTGCCTCCTAGTCCCAATTCGCTTTCACTACTGGCGGCAGCAGCACTTACCTTGAGGGCCAATCCCCCAAGAATAAGGAAATATCCCATGAACAAGAATTTTAGAATGGGGATTAGAATTTTACTAAAATTCGCCTTTGATGCTGATGTTCGATAATCCATGGACATCCTTTCGTGAGAAGTTAATAAGTTCCGTTTATTAATGTTATTAGAATGGCTAATCTGCCCTTTATGGAAAATAATCGTCAAGTTAAGAATTTGCAAAGAACAAAAGAAGAATAGGTAGACGAAGTTTTTCTCTTTTGTGTAAGAGGAGGAAGTCTCTTTTTGCACAAGATTGGTGAAAGCTTTGAGCGGAGTGTCATGGTTATGGCCTTGAAAATATTTTTTGTATTTATTTTTATTCGTTTTTCGTTTGCGGCAGAGGGAGAAATAAATTCTCTAGCAAGATTAGCAGTGAAAAACCCCTGCATCATCATTAGAGGGGCCATGGATTTGGGATCAGGAACCACCAAAGTTAAAGTGGCAGAAATCAACAAATGTCATAAAACGATTGGACGAATTTTGTATGAAAAAAATGTGAAAGTATCCTATCAAGCTGATTTAGATAAAAGTAAGGATAAAAGTTTCTCAAAGAATATGTTAATCGAAGGAGAAATGGCGATTAAAAATGTTTTACTGGAAGTGGCCAGACAGGTGACTTCTCACGAAAATATTCAATGGAAAAGCGTCACTTCAGCCGCCTTTAGGAATGCTAAAAATTCCTCAGAGTTTGTTCACGAACTCAATTTGCACTATCCCATTAATGTAAGAATTTTGAATCAAGTGGAAGAAGGAATTTTGGGATTTAACTCCGCCTTTGCTTATGAGCCCAAGCCGCTTAAGTCAGTTGTTTGGGATATTGGTGGTGGAAGTAGTCAATGGGTGGCGGAATCCAAAGGAGAATTTTTATTTTTTTTAACTCAACTTGCGTCTGAAACTTTTAAAGAACTCATCCTTAAAGAGTTTAAGAAAAATACTACTACCAACACTCCTAATCCCTTTTACCGTGAACAACGTTTAATTGCCGAAAAAATTGCTACTCAAGAAGCAGAGAAGTTGAATCCGCAAATAAAAGAACTGTTAAAGAATAACGCCAAAGTGATTGGAATTGGCAGTGTCCATTTTCATAGCGTGCTTGGGCAAATTCACGGACTAAAAAATAAAAATAAAATGACTTATACGATCGATCAAATAGAAACCGCCATTCAAGGAAGAATGGGACATACGGATCGCCAGATTGGCGGGGACTACGCGACGACAGAAGTTTCAAACTTGATCTATGTTTGCGGCTTCATGAAAGCGCTAGGCATAAAAAATGTGGTGGTTAGAAAAATTAACCTGACCGATGGCCTACTTCTCGATATATAAATCTGGCACCATTTGAATCTAGGATTTACTTATTTAGAAAAACGTGACGGCCCATTTTTCTTTGCGGCCATTCGCCCTAAGTCCGCCGAATTGATGTACATAGGTCAAAATTTCTTCACATTCATTGGTCGTTAGTTTTGATGACAACTCCGCTTCAAAAGTTTTACAAAAAAGGGAGTCGGCAACTGCTTCACCCGCCAAAATATCAGTAGGGTAGTGATGACCTGCGAGGACTCGGTGTAATGCCATGAGGGATCCGTGAGCTATTAAGGAATAATTTTCTTTTAAAAATTTTTCCGGAGTTTCCAGTGTTTGGGCCTTTGAAACGGACATAGCGAGAAAAAGCGCTGCCACTCTCGCTTGAACGCTATGGGTGCTGGGAAAAGAGTAAAATTTGCTACTGTTTAGCATTGCTGAAGTAAAGACTTCATCAGAACAAGGAGTGTACGCCAAACCTGGAGCGATATTTTGATTTTTATAGGGACGCAATCTTTTGAAATATTCTTTCGCAAGTTGAGATTGTCGTTCAATTTTTTTTGAATTTAATTTGAGTGCTTTTAAAAAGTTTGGAGTTAAGGCGTCCTGATGCTTTGGAAAAATTTGATCCCATTTCCCCGCAGTAATCGCCCCTGACGTTCCTAGATAAATCAGGCAATTAGATGGCGAATCGTTATTTCTAAAAGATCTCATTTCTTCGTATTCTGCGGCCTGGTTTTTCCAAATGGAATTTTCTTTATCGGACTTATGGAGAAAGTTTTCTAAGAGAGGAATGACGAATAGCTCTTCTTGGGAAAATGCCTTGGGGGCGAAAGAAATTAAGCCGGCCAAAGGGAAAATACAAAAATAAAGAAAAGATTTTTTCACAGACTATCTCCTCGTTAATGCTTACTTTGGCTTTTACGGGAGTGAAAACCTTCTGTCCATCATTTATTTAAAAAAAGAGGTGATGAGAACATTTCGTGGAGAAAGTGACCGATGAAAAATTTCTGCTAAATCCCTGACTGGACGGTTGAGTCTGCGAGCTAACTTAAGCAGCCGATGGTAAGAAATATATATTTCTAGTGGCCTGGAAAAAAAATGTCTTAACAGGCCTAGTAAAATTAGGCGAGTGATGAGTTGCTGTACTTTGGGTTCCTCTCTAAACTCTATCATTGTCGCCGCAAAGTTCGATTTCTTAACATGAGGGAAGCGATCCATGGCCGCTTCTAAATATTCGCCGTAACTTCCCTGATAAATTCGAGAGGGAAAACTTCTTAAGTTAACGGACCCTTTGTAATCATAAATTTTTCTTAAACCTAACTCGAAAGGATAGCGATAAGACTTAACTTTGAATCGATGTATCAGCGAAGTAAGATCTAAAAATTGTGTTCCTTTCGCCGCCAAGGTGAGCGCCTCATTGGTAAGGGGAAGATTAATGTTAATGGGGTGCTGTTTACCCCAGTTCGTCGGCAACATATGATAGCAGCAGCCAATACTACAAAGATGGTTTTCTAAAGGAAATTGTTCGATGAGAAAATCAGTAAGCCCCCCACATGCATGTAGTCCAAGCCAAAAATGGGGGCCTACATTTTTCTTCGCCTCACTTAAGCTTTCGAGACTTAAGTTAAAAAAATTATCATGAATGATAGTCAGTCTTTCCTTTGACAAGTGGGCGGACATTTCAAGTAAGCGAGCATTTTTATCAATCAACGTAGCGATGGGCCTTGGATTAAAGTTTGTTGTTTTTTGAAAAAATTCTTGAGTAAAAAGTCCTGCCCCTCCGGCACAATCAAAGAGGTGGTTTGGGACACAATTTTCCCTGAACATGAAATTCAAAATCTCTTCAATTTCGTGAAATTTTTTTTTACTCATTTTTTTTTGTTTGGGAGGAGAAGAGAAATTTTTTTCATAAATGGGGGGAAGCCAAGTCGCTTGCTGGATTTCATCCCACGCTGGTATTATTTTTAAGACTTCCAAGCGCAAGAAATTTTCTAATTCTTCCAGCTTTAATGGGATCATTTTTTCAACGAGTTCTTCCACTTCGGGAGGATACACCAAATCTGGAAAATCTAAGGGCTCCTTGCTCCAAAGCTCTTGCCAGGGAAGAAGGAGATTTTCAAAGGTCATTATTTTTGATTCAATGGAATGTTCATTGATGTAATTGGAAGAATTCATAAAGTGAATTCAGTATAGCAGGGGTGGGGAGGAATTTGCCATGGACATCGAAAGAATGGAAGGTATTGAGAAGAAAAAAATTTTAATTTGGGGCATGGGAATTTCTGGTAAGGCCGCTTGGGATTTGGCCAAAAAATGGGGAATGGAAATTTTTGGAACCGACGATAAAAAAGAGGCCGCTTCAACATTTTTCGATGCCGATCATTTCCTTTTGGCAGGCGAATTAACTTACGAGTGGATGGTTAAGCAAAAAATTCAACAAATTGTTTTGTCGCCCGGAGTACCTCGCCAGCATCCTGTTATTTTAGAGTGTATAAAAAATAAATTGCCCGTATTGGGTGAATTAGAATTTGCTTATCAACGATGTAAAATACCGATTTATGCCATTACCGGAACCAATGGAAAATCAACGACCGTACACATGCTGCGTGACGCACTCATCTTGCTGGGTAAGCGGCCCTTTTTGGGCGGCAATGTAGGCATTCCTTTTTCTTACTATTACTTAGATCCCAAATTTAGTGAGTACGATTGTATTGTTTTGGAGGTTTCTAGTTTTCAGTGCGAAAGCTTGATTGCCTTTCGTCCACTCATCGCGGGAATTTTAAATCTCACGGAGAGTCATACAGAGCGCTACAGTAACGTGGCCGATTATGCTTATGCAAAACTCATGCTCTTTAAAAATATGAACTCCCATCAAAAAGTTTTGTTACCTTCTAAACAGCAACAATTTTTTTATTCCATGTTAAATAAAATTCCAGCGGAAGTTGTGTATTATGGAGAGAACGACCAAAGGGAGTTAGATTTTTCTCAAACGCGCGTCGTGGGAAATCATAATCAAGAAAATTTTAGTTTTGTCTACCGAATGTTACTTGAAGTTTTTCCGACTCAAGACGTAAGAACGGCCATGCAGCAACTCATCGGCCAATTTACATCCATCGAACATCGCTTAGAGCCTTGCGGCGAATATAAGGAAACCGTTTTTTACAATGATTCCAAAAGTACGAATGTACAATCAACCCTCACCGCGATTGATAGTTTTGCCACTTATTCCCCAGACTATGAGCGTTGGTTAATTTTGGGTGGCAAAAAAAGAAGTAATCATTTATCTTTTCTGGAAAAAATTAAGGATAGAAAAACCTTAACTGGGATTTTATGCATAGGGGATAGTACTGATGACTGTTGCCAGTTTTTCCGAGGAGAAGAAAAAACTATTGTAGCTTGCTATACCATGACGCGGGCGCTTGAATGGGTTCGCAAAATGAGTACAGATTCGCCTCAAAAGAAAAGAATCATTTTACTAAGCCCGTCCTTTCCATCCTATGATCAGTATAAAAATTTTGAAGAACGAGGAAGACACTTTAAAACGTTAATCAAGGAAATATTTGTATGAACGATCAAGCTTTAACTTCTGACACTATTAAGAGAAATCAAAAAATTCTCGCCCAACTTTTCTCATCGAAGGGAGTGGCCAATCAAAATGAAACTGCTTTTTATATTCCCAACTCCAATGAATTTTTATTGGAATACACCGAGCGCATGCAATCGATGCGCTACCACCTTACTGGCTTTACAGGATCCACGGGCGAATCCGTCATGCTACCAAACGGAGAAATTTGGATTGTGGTTGATGGAAGGTACCAAGTTCAGGCCGACCGGGAAGTGATTCCTCTCGGTGTAAAGGTCGTTAAGGCGCCCACACAAGTAGAATTAATTACGACGCTTGTTGATCATTTAAAGAAGGCCGGGATTAAAAATATTTTAATGGTGGCCGATCGCACAAGTTGGAGTGATTATTTATTGTTTCAAAAATTAGGCCTCACGACACAGACGATGGACAGTAAGGATCTTGCACCATATTTTGATTTGTATTCCCTGCCTGACCATGCCCCTTCAAAAGTTGTTTTTATTGATCCTAAAATTTTGAATGAAAATTTTCAGACGAGATCACCCAGAGTTGCAAAAACTTCCCAGCAGGCACTTTTTCTTTCTCAAGGTGATGACATCTCTTGGCTCACTCAATGCGTGGGAGAATTAAGTAATGGAAATAGATCGAACCTTTTGGCCAAATCTCTGTGGATGGGAGATGAGGTTGTTGTCTTATTGCCACCAAACTACGAATTATCAACAGAGGTTAAAAATTTAAAAAATGTGAAATTTATCGTCGCTCCCTTGGCCCAGTGGTCAAAAATTTGGGGCGAGCTTTTACTTGAAAAGATCAAAAATGAAACGATTTCAGAATTCATCATTGATCAGCTAAGTGCTACGCTCAGTGACGTCCTTTGTTGGAAATCGTTACTGGATTCCCACAAAGTACAAGTGGGCATATCTATTTCTCCGGTCGCCAAAGCGAAGCGATTAAAAAATTCTCAAGAGCGCCGTCATTTAGAAGATATTAATTTGCGCGCCTCAGTTGCTGTCGCTGATACTTTGCGCTGGATTTTGGCCAAATCCAAAAACAACGAAGAGATTTATGAAGTTGATTATAAAAATTATTGCGAGGCCCAGTTTAAGAAGCAAGGTGCTTGCGGACAAAGCTTTACTACCATTTCTGCTTTTGGATCAAATTCTTCTCTCAGTCATTATGGGCTAAAAGGTCAAGGCGCCAAACTCGATCTCACTAACGGCGACGTGGCGCTGCTTGATGCCGGCGGGCAATTTGCGGCCGGTTTCGTAACTGACCTAACTCGGACACTCATGATTGCTCCAGAAAAAATGCGGCCAGAAAGGCGAGCGGCGATCAAGCGCGCTTTTACTTTGGTTTTAAAAGCGCAGATTAATGGAGAATCGAGTGTTTTTCCAGAGGGAACAGCAGGTTCATCCATCGATTACCGAGTTCGTGCCCCCATGTATGCTCAAGGGCTAAATTTTAAACATGGAACCGGGCATGGAGTAGGGTTTAATGTTCACGAATGGGGTGGGAGAATTACGGTATGGTCGCAGGATACGATGAATCTCGGGCAGGTAAGTTCGATTGAGCCTGGATACTATTTGGATGAACAATGGGGAATTCGACATGAAAATTTGGCCATTGTGGAAAGACACCCAAACTTTCCGGATTTTTGCCGATTTGCGCCGCTAGTTTTTATTGGTTGGCAAGAAGAGGCCATTGATTGGGACCTATTCACCCAGGATGAGCTTGCTTACTTCAAGGAATATCAATCCAGATGTCAAAAATTAGGCACTGCCCTATAGCATGTGACAGAAAAAACAAATGATAAATATAGGGGTAGGGATTGACTCGCCCCCCTGCCTTCTCGTAACCTTCCTAACCATATGAAGCATTTTTTAGTCGCTATTTTATTATTTGTTGTTCTTAAGCTTATGGGAGAAGATTCTTCGACGAGCAAGATGGAAAATAAAAGTCTCGTTAGTACTAATGCTGTCTTAGCTACTACAGATGCTGCTTTAGATGCAAAATCAGTGAATGTTCAAGAAAGTCCTAAGAAATAAAAAAATAAGAGAGGCCTACATCTACGCCTCCCTTTCAATCAGTCTCTAATTTTCTTCAATACAAAATTTGGTAATTAGCTTGGTAATTAGCTTAGTGGCCTAGCGAAAATCTTCCGGCAATGGTTCTCCAATTGGAGTCACTGTTAGGCACTTATTATCAGAGATCACTTTTACAACATAATTTAAGTAATTTTCTGAGTCAGCAAATTTGACTTTGTAATAGATGTTAAATGTGGGAACGATACTTGGAAAAATAGGGGTAATTTTTGTGTATTTCATATCTTGAATATAATCTTCAGACTCTTCGATCGCTTTAGCGAAATAAGTAATAATCGCCGAATCCTTTTTTTCATTAATATATTCAGAACAATCTGTCGCAGATACTGTGGTTACATCCAAAATGACGGCAATAAATGTGAAGGATAAAAATTTAAATAAAAATTTCATAGGATAATCTCCCCAATAGGTTTAGAAAAATAGTGTCAAGCTTGATTATCACAAGAGAAATTCTGTTGTCATTAGATAAAATTCTCGACTATTAACACTCACCATATCAAAATGAGAATGAACTATTTTCCTATATCTCAAGGGTAATATCTCTATGACAACGATAACTACCAATTCGCAGTTCGCGATCGAGCTTAAAAATATTGTAAAAACCTACGAAAAATCTCAAACCGAAAGTCTTGAAGTTCTCAAGGGGATAAGCCTGAAAATTCCCCATGGGCAATTTACCTCGCTCATGGGCCCTTCAGGTTCAGGGAAAAGTACACTCTTACAAGTGATGGGCGCCTTGGATGTTCCCACGAATGGGGAAGTGATCGTTAACGGATCTCCCATTCATAAAATGGACGATCAATCCCTGACACTTTTTAGACGAAGACATTTGGGATTTATTTTTCAATTTTTTAATTTACTGCCAACATTGACGGCGCAAGAAAATGTGGCGCTTCCTGCGCTTCTAGATGGAAAAAGTTTTCATGAACTAAAAAATAAAGTTAAAGATTTGCTATCGCAATTGGGATTAGGTGATCGTCTCAATCATTTTCCGCATCAACTTTCGGGTGGAGAAATGCAGCGCGTGGCCATCGCAAGGTCACTGATTAACCAACCTTTAGTGATTTTGGCCGATGAGCCGACGGGAAATCTAGATTCCAAAACTGGAAATGAAGTATTGGCCATGTTTCGCAAGTTAACCAAAGAAAATAATGTAACGGTCGTTATGGTGACTCACGATTTAAATGCGGCCAATGTTGGTGATAAAATTTTACGTTTAAGAGACGGACTTATTGATGCTGAAACCCTTGCATCCTCGTCCCTAACAACTCCTAATAAAAATATTCTACAGACGCCCCAATCGCATTGAGCGATTTTAATTGTCCGAGAGGGGATCTATTTTCTCCCCAATAAATATTTGAAAATAAATTTGATTTTAATCCATCCATCCATTCATAGGTTAGTTTGGGACTGATAACGCCCGCGTTATCTCTCGCATAACTTAAAGTTGTTAGCTCATATTTCCATTCTGGTGCGCTGTCCTGGGAGTAAAAAAGATGGATGAGTAATCCCAACTTATCTTGATTGAGGGGCCCAAGAATGGATCGGTTGGCCAAACGTAACGCCGCTTGAATGGAATCACTGGCGGCCGAATTTTTTTCAAATTCTAGTTGCCTCGTATAATGAATTTCAGCAATGACTCTTAAGTCTTCAAAAAAACTTCGCTCTACTCCAAAGGCACCATTTGCTTGAGACACATCTTGATAAAGAAGATAGTTGTTCGTTGAATAGTCCACATAGGAACTTTCTGCGCGCAGAACCCAATTTTCTAAGGCCTTGGACCAACTACCGCCGACCACTTTCTTTTTTAAGTGAAGAGGACGCAAATAAACAAAGGCCGGAGTTGTGAGAAGATTGACGCTTTGAGTTTCCAGTAAAGATAAATGTTCGTATCCATCGAAGCCAACCAATTCAAAATCTTGTCGATCACCAGTATAAGTCAACTGTAAACCCGTTTCTGGACGAGAGTTGCTTTCAATAAAGTGAGATTCATTTTTATCGCGTTGGAGCTCTAAGGAGAAAGGAACGTTGGATTTGGGAAGGATGATGTCAGTGGCCTCGCCTCGCCAGCTGTGGGCAACATTAAGTGACCACGGCGAAGAAAAAATTTGGGGAATTTTTAACTGTCCCATCCATTCGCCGCGATCTTGCCAGTAAGAGTCGGGATGAATGAGCTGTTGCCTTCTCGTTCTAAAAACATCAAGCGGTGAAGGGCCATCCATTCGGCCCCATTTGACGATGGATTTACCGGCCACTAATTTTATTTTTTCATTCAGTACTGATTGGGAAAACTCTAGTTCACTTAGATCTAGTTTAGAAGATGTGCCTTCATTGTTTTTGGCCAATATGAAATAGGGGGAATCGCTATAAGTGTAAAAAATTTGAGATTTAATTTCACCTTTAAATTCCCATTTTTTTTCAACCTGGAGAGATCCCCATAAATTTTTTTGAATCCATTGGCCTGTATTGGAAGACGGAGCGATTCCACTTCCCAGTAATCTTCCGTTCAAGCTTAGCTGGGCGAAGGAAAAAAGGGGGCATAAAAAGAGGATCACTTTGAAAAAATATTTCATAGACTATTTTCCAAAATTTTGAAGACTAAAAATATTTTCTTTTAATGGAAGGTTTATTTCTACTTGGTCAAAGTTTAAGTCCGTTTTTTGCTCGCTCGCAAGGGCGTTCATGAGTAGGTGGTGCGCAAAATATAAATCTTGTCCTTGATCACCTTTTCCCATTTTTTTAGATGTTTCAAAAATTAAACGTTTATTTAGCTTATTGTCTTTATCATAGTGTTCCACTTGAGTGGTGGTATTTTGATCCACTCTGACCCATACAATCGAGCGAGAGTATCCTGTTCGCTCAGCGGTGGAATTGTCTTTGGGGGTCGCCTCAATTACTCGGCAATCAATCGTTTTAGCATCATCAGTCGGACATTTTTCGCTTTTCTTTTCAGTATAATTGTATTCTTTATTTTGAAATGTAGTCATGTCAGCATAGGAAAAATCACTGGACATAAAACTTGATTTTTGCTGAGAGGCCTCTACACGCCTCACTTTTTTATAGGCCGGCAAATACATGGAGATTTCATTTTGATTGGCGGCTCGTTCTAAAAATAAAATTGCTTGATCTTTAATTTCTGCGGGAGTTTTAAACGTAGTTAAGGTGTTAAAATAAATTCCATTGTCTTGACGTGAGCGCAACCATGTAAAACTTTTTTCACTTGGGCGCCTTTTTCCTCCAGAAGTTTTTATCACGCAATCGGCCTTGAGGGACTTAAACTGCTGGGCCAGTCGATTTTTATCCATGAGTTCTTCTGGTGAGATCTTGGCATTACTCTCGGCCTGCGAGTTCAAGGTCATTATTGGGGAAAAATAAAGGGCAAAGATAATGTTAAAATAGATGAATATTTTCAAGGAGACCTCCGTCGACAATGCATGTAATTTTGGATAATTACATTGACAGTATCTCAAGGCAAGGATAGATTATTTTTATTCAACTTACGCGGGCATAGCTCAGTTGGCTAGAGCGTCTGCTTGCCATGCAGAAGGTCGAGAGTTCGAGTCTCTTTGCCCGCTCCATTTTAGAACTATCTAGAACTATGAAGATTCACCAGAAAATCACTCTTGTATTTATTCTCATTGCAATTTGTTCAACAACTTTTTATAGATGTCAAAAAGACAAATATAATTGCCGTCACTCTAGCGCTAATTGTTAATATAATGAAATTATTTTTTTGAGTATGTCATTGCGAAGCCATGGGTAATTGCTATTCATTGCCATTGAATACCCATCTCGCAATTTGGTTTTCATGGTGCGGAAATGATCCAAATCGTTGGATCATTTCCGTCTTAGAGGTATAACCATACGCCTTCCAAACCTTTGGTTTGGAACCTCATCTACAAACCTGAAAACCAAATTTCAATGGGTATAATAGAAATCATCAATAAAAAATGGATTGCGTAAAGAGTCATTATCCTTTGTCGCTTTTCCTCCAAAATTTACTACAATCGCAAATTCTAGCTCACTCAATTTATCATCAGCACTTGTAGCGCCTTTTATTATTCCAGAAATCGTATAGTAAAAATGAAAAGGAGTTACTCCTCCTTCATACCAGTAATCTCGAAATGTCCTTACCCCTTGCTTGTTAAGAGTAAAGCTACAGGGAACATTATCTATGGCCTGTCCAGCTACGTTATTACAGTCATTACTTAGAATAAAAGGTTTCATGTCTTCATTGAATTCTACCCTCGAGGCGATGAAGGGAATTGAAGCAAATTTGGCCTTAGGATTTTCTTTTAAAAGAATATCTTTTGCTTCTTCCAATGTTGCATCATAATGCTCTGTTTTTAAAAGACTTGTTATAATGACAGCTCTCTTGCCTCCTATCCTAGTTTTTAAATAGCCAAAATATTTATTTGTTCTTCCCCCAATTTTTAAAAAATTAGGTGCAAAATAAAATAGATTTTTGTCTTCATTGTCTGGCCACATGACATAAGATTTTTGAGTGGTCGCCACATTTAAATTTAGAATAGGAAGAGCGAATATTGAATTTATTGATAAAACGTAACTACCCAGTAAATTTATGTGAAAAAACAAGTTCAATTGATTTTGCATAGTTCCTATTTTGTTTTTTTTCAGTAGAGATAAATCCTCTAATCCTAAAAAATGCTTTTGCGCCATGT
>JARXAH010000010.1 GCA_029865945.1 Bacteriovoracaceae bacterium
ACCACAGGTGGAGGACCCCATGGAGAATTTCCTCCGAATTTACCATATTGTTTATTCTTAAACATCCAACTGCATTCCATTTAAAACCACAAAGTATTTTTATTTTAATTGCTCATACTAAAAAATGCAATTTAAGATCTAAATTAATTTTCGTTTCAGTCACGATAAGGCGGGCAATTAAAAATTGTCGGCCTTTATTTTGTAACGATGTTTTCTTGCTAATTTGTCATTCTTCTTTAGGCCACTTTAAGATGAATGATCATTTTTATGCCGGCTTTTTTATATTGGTCTCTCAGTGCAAGCTCAACAAAAGTAAATTCAGAGAACTTCAAAATTTTAGCAAATTTTTAGGCCCTCTCAAGACTAACTGATTTAATACCTTTTTCAATTTGTGATAGGTGAGCTTGAGAAATTCCAAGTTTTTTGGCAAAAGTAACTTGCGATATTGACGCAACACTCATAATAGACGGGTGATGGCACCTAATATGTACCTAATATGTAATTTGCATAATTTGCATCCTTGCATTTACTTTATCGACTAGACAGTCTGTTCACTAGTTAAATCATCACACCACAATTAGTGTTTCAAATCAGATAAATAACTTTTTTGCTCTCTTATTCATGCCCTCAACAATGAGATCAAGCGTCCTAGTTTTGAGATCTTTATCAAGCTCACTGGCCTTATAGTTAAAATTTTCAAAGTTTTTTTTTACTTCTACGAAAATCCTTTCAATGTCATCTTTTGATATAAGGCACTTGCTCGCCGTCTCAAGGTAGTGACGCTTCAATATCTTGTCGAAGTTATAGTGATTAGAATTTCCTATCCCCATCGCTAGTCTTAGCTTCTGAAGGGCCCGTTTTTTTCTCGCATGAAGGAAATATCCACTCATCACATCGTAAAAAGGAGTCAGTCTGAATCCCTTCTGATTCATGAAGATGCTAAAGTTTTTCGCGTGACCGTCTGTCGCAAACAGAAGATCAAAAATGATTATTGCTTTGAAAAAATCAATCCTATCTCTCGACTCCTGGGAACTGGCCAGAAACTTTGAAATGGCCACTATCCCTGGCCCGCCTTCGTTTTGATACTTCTTATAGGGAGAGACACCCAAAGCTTGGCACATGTCTTCTTGAGGGATTCGCAGGATCACATCCTTTCCATCATCTTGTAACCAGCGTCTATCGAATCGCTCAACCACAAGCACTCTTTGATCTTCAAATCTTTCAATCGTTGCCTTGCAAGTCTTGAGACCAAACTTTTCCATGATAAAGAGCGAAGCCCACTCGTTGTCTAAGCTATCATCGAAATTGATATCCATCCCCAGGGCCCCAATTGGAGTTTTGATGATATGAGTGGTAGGTGTTTGGCCATGTGGCCAACACCAGTTTTTGCCAACTTTGAGCAGTGCCGTTTTCTCTTGGGCGCCCGCGATAGATAACCTAAAGTCATCCTCCTCCATTCCGAGAGGACTGGTAGAGCTTAGTCCTCGGATCTTTTGAGCGATTGCCTTCGAACTTAATTTTGAATAATTCATTTCAAAAATTGGTGGCTCTCCACTTTCCTCAGGGAGAAAGCTGAGTGCCCCAACGCAATCTTTCCCCACCACCTCCAAGATGTCGAAGGGTCTAGTACTTTCTGCGCCGTACTTCTGAGCAACTAATTTTTTAATTTCATCATTATCCGGTAAAAGGTTATCAAAATATCTGGATACAATTTCGCCCTTATACTCCTGTTCCTGGATTGGAAGCGACTGGGAAATTGCAAATCCATCTTTAATCCACTCATCTACATACTTGAAAGATATTTGTCCTGAAGAATCTTTCTTCAGGATTCCAACTCTTGCACCATTCAAAAAAACATTCAGTGTCTTTCCTGCTCTTTTACGGCCCATCTCTTAAACCTCATTCAAGTAGTTCAGAACGGCCCGAACTTTACTTGTACTGCTGAGTTTTGCTTTGACCGTACCAGGACTAGATAGCTCAAGATTTAGCTTTAGGGCCTGGACAATTTTGAAGAAGGACTCTAGCGTTCCCTTCCCACTTTCCACGTCACTAATTGTTGGTTGCCGCATGTTCATCATTTTCGCCAAGTCGGCTTGAGAATGATTCTGCTGTTTGCGAAGCCGCTTAAGTGCAAGTCCTGCTTTCTTGGGTGTATTGATGTTATCAATTTGAAGGCTTTCATCTGTCTTCATTCAAGCTCCATACGTTTTTTGGTATAATACAATTTTATACTAATTATCGTATTTTTCAATCTTATACTTAAATCCGTATTAAAAAACATGCTGGGGTCATGTGCTCTCAGTACGTTAGATAGTTTATCGCGAGCGCCTTTTTCTGAGGACGATCTCGAAACCAAGAAGATATGCAACCTTGATCAGTGTGGATAATTTTATGTCATGCTCCACTTGCTCGAGTTTTACAACACCCAGCAATATCTTCTTGAGTTACACCTTGATCTTTTCGTAATTTTTTTATGAGAGGCCCTGCCTTAGTCGAATCCTTCAGGATGATGTCCACCATGTTGTCTCCAATATACTTACCTATTTCTATTGTAAATTTTTTACGGGAATGTTTACCCGAGTATACATGATGAATATGGTGAATTCGTTTAGGTTCGTCTGAAGAACTTGTGGGCGATTTAGGATAGTATCTGTGCATTTTTAGATTTTTTCTTAGATGATTTTTGATAACTACACTAAAAATTCGAAGGAAAGAATTAAAAATGCAACTGGCACTTAAGAGTATTTAGTGAAAAAAGTGCCACCACCCATAGAGTCAAGACTTGACAAAATTGCCAATACTTGGTAAATTTGCCAATAGACTTGGAGCTTTCGTTGAAAAAAGAGAATATTGTTCTTTGTTTACTGAATATCGAAGTGATCATTGCTGGTAGATCGATTAATGAAATCTACTTTGACCTAAAGCACATCCAATATAGATGGAATAAAGAAAAGCGTGATTATAATGATGGGCCCGCCAGAAATTACTATACTGAAGATGACGTGGTTTCATTTTTTGAGCAGCTCAATACCTTAGCTCAGACTCCGCTTGCTCAAAAGGCAAGCTTGCAAAGTGTGGAACAACGCTTCGTATTTTATATTTATGATGGTGATAAGAAATTAAAGATGGTGGTGGATTTGATGAAAAATCAGTCCACAGTCGTCGTTACTATTCACTAGACAAAAGAGGTTTTTATGAAAAAAAAGAAAAATACAATTCCTAATGATTACTTTGATAATAAAGAATTTATTGTGGATGAGATTGATGAAGACCTAGTTGCTGGAGTCCTTGGAAAGAATCCTTCGGCCGATCAATTGTTAAAGTTTGAGTTCTGTACTTATATTTCTCAACTTATTGACCGTAAAGGCATGAGTCTAACCGATGTAGAAAAGGCCACAGGTGTAAATCCAAGTGATGTTAGTCGAATAAAAAACCATCACCTTGATCGCTTCACTATTGATCGACTCATCAAAATCTACAGCACCTTAGATACCCAACATGGGGTTAGTGCAGTTTTAAAAAGCGTCATTAAAAAAATAGGGAAAATTTCAGCTTAATGGTTTAAGGTCCAAGCGCGATCGTTAGGCAATTAGGTGCGGCAATTCAATTATCGGGTGGTGGCACTTTTTCTCCTTTTCTCTCTCTTTTTCTCTGCTTTTTCTATCGAATAGCGACGAACTAAGTCGCCGCTTTGAGTACTATCTTGTAGGCTTTAGGCGCTTGTATTCATTTCATGCGTACTAAGCTTAACTTTGACCTATATTATCACTTTTGATAATATAAGTCTATGAAGATTGAGCTCTGTATTAATGATACAGAGCTCAATCTTTAGAGATTGGTATGACAACTTGGACCATACTCTTCGAATGAGAGTTGAAGCAAGGCTTGCTAGAATTTCGGCCTTTGGTAATTTAGGTGATCATAAAAATCTCAAAGATGGAGTATTTGAATTACGTTTTTTAATGCATTCAGGAATGAGAATTTATTTTGGCATAGAAGAGCAAAATAAAATTATCTTATTGCTGGTCGGTGGCAGTAAAAGTTCTCAAGTGAAAGATATTGCAAAGGCAAAGCGTTTTTGGAGAAAACACAAAGGAGCTTAATATGAGTAGAAGAACTGAAACATGGAACCATGATTTATCAAAAAAACTTCAGAGTAAAAGTTATCGCCGTGACTTTTTTCTCATTCTTATCGAGGAAGAAAAATTAAGTCTTAGAGAAGCTATTTATACCTTTGCCAGATCAATGGGCAACCAGGAATTTGCAAAATTAATTGGAATGTCACCAAGTAATGCATCACGCTCGGCCAATCCTCAAAATGATGTTAAGTGGACTACCATAGAGCATATATTGGGCAAGATCGGAGTGCATGTTTCGGCGAAAGCAGCGTAGTCCAATTTGTGCCACCTTATGGGCCATCGTTAGTTTCTAATTCAAATATACCTAAGCCATTCGAGATGGCCGGTGCGATAATCTTTTTTGAACCCACACGAAACCAGTATTCGTGTTTGGAAAAAGTGCTACCATCCTAGCACTATCTTGCTTGCGTCAAAAATTAAATGCTCATCCTGTGTTAAACTATAATAAAATTTTAAACTGCAAAATAAGATGACTGCTCACATGATGTTTATCAATATTTATAATTCTATTTTTAACTTAGAATCGTGCTAGTTCTATTCCATTTGTATTTCATAATAGTATTTCTCTTTTTGTTTTTATCTGGCAACTGATGCGATATTGACGCAACACAGATAACAGACGGGTGATGGAACCTAATCTGCCTAATCTGTTGTTTGTTATTAGTAATAATTTTTTCTCAATATTATTATGTGGCGACTGATGCCACCTAATTATCAGTGGTTAATAATTAACGATGCAATCTTGGCGGTGCACTCTGCAACAACAGATCTCTGAGCTTTTTCTATAAATTTGGCTTTTCTTGCCTTCCAATCTAAATTTTTAAGATGATCACACAGGACAGCACCGTGTATTTTTTTTCCTTCTATAATCGTTTCAAACGGATAGCCTTTTATGCTTGTAGTAATTGGACAACACACCGCTAAATTTGTTTTTTCATTATATTTTTTAGGAGATAACACGATTGCAGGACGTTTTCCCATTTGTTCACGACCAGCCTGGGGGGTAAAATTTAACCAAATAATATCACCACGATCAGGAATATAGCCCATTACCACACCTCATTGCCTTCTGAAGTAAAGTCATCTTCAGAGTGGAGATTTTTTTTGGTAATTTTTTCTAATAAATCATTTAGAACATACCGGGTTTTTACAGGAAAGATCATAATTGCACCATTTTTATGTTCAACTGTTACTTCTGCATTTTCGCATAAAGAAGCTTGCTCGATAATGGCCTTAGGAATTCTTACTCCAAGAGAGTTTCCCCATTTTTGAATTTTTGCAGTCATATATACCTCTAATCTCTGTTAACTTAAGTATATACAAAGTTTAAACACAAGTCAAGACTTTGAAAAATGGAAGCTACAAATTCGGCATATAAGTTCATGTTTTTCATCTGGATGATTCCTAATCCATTTAGCATGGTAAATGAACCCAGCATTGAGAGGTTGTGATTCAAAGAATCTTTTCCTTGGTACATCTGGTAATGGCCACTTGGATGCCTAGGCGTACTTTAAGTCGTGCGTCTATAATTTTAGACTTTTTGAACAACCCTTTGCTTGGCTTTCTCTTTCAGAGTCACTAAATTAGTTTCATGGAAGAATCATTATTTAGTGGTGTTGTCGAGCGCATTACCTTTCACAATCCGGAAAATGGTTGGTCGGTGATCCGCGTCTCCGCCATGCATGATCCCAAAAATATTGTCACCGTGGTCTTGCACCAAGCAGAAGTTTTTGCAGGGGCGTCCATGGATTTTTATGGCGAGTGGGCCGATCATCCACAACACGGCCGCCAATTTAAAGCATCTAAAGTAATTGAAAAAATGCCTTCCACCAATTTGGCCTTAGAAAAATATTTGGGATCGGGACTCATCAAAGGCGTGGGCCCCGTCATTGCCAATCGCATCGTCAAACAATTCAAAGAAAAAACTCTCGATATTTTTGAACATAAAATTCAAGACCTAAAAAAAGTGAAAGGCATTTCTCCTAAAAAATTAGTGGCCATCAAAGAATCCTGGGAAAAACACAAATCCATTCGCGAAGTCATGATTTTTTTGCAAGATCACAACGTGAGTCCGCACTTCGCCGTTAAAATTTTTAAAGCTTACGGTGCGAACTCGATTAAACGCGTGCTTGCCAATCCTTATGATTTGGCCCGCGACATATTCGGCATTGGGTTTTTATCGGCCGATCGTATTGCCCTTGCGCTCAAAATTCCCAAAGACAGTGATATTCGTATTCGCGCTGCCGTCGAACACACCCTTCAAAGTGCCCGCGAGGAAGGCCACTGCTATTTACTACTTAATCAGATGGTTACAAACACCAAAGAATTAATTGAGCTGCAAGACGAGGATTACTTAGTTACGGATCAGCTAGAATTCATGCTCAAAGAAAAATTGATTCAAAAACGAAACCTCACGGACTACACGCTCCATCAAGTGGTGGAGGCCTACTATGCGAATTCGCTCTTCTATGATGAAAACTATGTATCCAAAAGAGTAAAAGAGTTGTCTCGCCAAAAAGACGACAGCGATGAACCGCGCATCCAAAAATGGGTGAGTCTTTTTTGCGAAAAAGAAAAAATTCAATTAAGTGATGAGCAACAAGATGCCGTCGTGCAAATGGCCCAGCATTCCTTTGGTATTTTGACCGGTGGCCCTGGTTGTGGAAAGACGACCACCACACGCGTGCTCGTGCGACTTTTTTTAGCGATGAAAAAACGAGTGCTCTTGGCCGCTCCTACTGGCCGGGCCGCTCAGCGCATGGGGGAAGTCATTGGGCTACCCGCTAAAACGATTCATCGACTTCTCGAATTTGCGCCTCACTTGGGTGGATTTAAAAAACGAGAAGAAGAACCACTTGAAGGTGATGTAATTATTATTGATGAAACGTCCATGCTTGATGTCCATCTCACGGCCTCAGTTCTTCGCGCCGTTCCTGATCATATGCAAGTCATTTTCATCGGTGATGCGGATCAATTGCCCTCTGTTGGCCCAGGACAAATTTTAAAAGATCTCATTTTGTCTAAGGCGGTACCAACATTTAAGCTCACTAAAATTTTTCGTCAGGCCGAAGAGTCGCTCATCATTAAATATGCTCACGAAATGAATAAAGGACAAGTTCCCCAAATTCCCTCGCCCTTTGAATTTCCAGAAATGTGGAAAGATAAAACGAGTTGCCTCTTTATCGATGCGGAAGAAGCCACCCATGAACAACTGCAATTCATTCAGCGCGCCAAGCAAGTGATTCGTAAATTAAAAACCAGTGAAGAAAAAAGTTCTAAGCAAATAGTTTCGGAGAAAGGATTTGTAGGGGAGTTGTCGCTCAACGAACATCGGGAATTAGAGCTTTCCAAAAATGAAACGCAATCCCTGCCAGAGTCAGAAGCGTTTCAAATTCCCCACAAGTTTAAACACGTCAATTGGGAGAAATTATCCCGGGCCGATAATGAACTAGACGAATTGAGTGCGATGCTTAAAAAAATTTCTCCTTTCTCCGCTCTCAACTACGGCCTTACGGCCCAGCAAACGATTCTCAAACTCGTCACCGAAACAATTGCTAAATATTATTCCAGCGACATGGAGATTCAAATTTTATCGCCTCAAGTGCGCGGCTCCCTGGGCACACAAACACTCAACGAATTGTTGCAGTTAAATCTTAATCCCCCTCATCCCCATAAGAGTCAAGTTCAAATCGCGAGTCGACTCTTTCGCTTAGGCGATAGGGTGATCCAAACGAAAAATAATTACGACTTAAATGTGTTTAATGGTGATATTGGAAAAATTGTGGATATCGATCATGAAGAGGGAACACTAACGGTTGCCTATCAAGATACCGAAGTGATTTATCCCAAAGAAGATGCTCTTGAATTGCAACTCTCTTACGCCATTACCATTCATAAATCTCAAGGTAGTGAGTTTCCTTGTGTGATCATTCCCATCGCCACTCAGCATTTTAAAATGCTTTATAGAAATCTGATTTACACTGGGCTAACTCGGGCAAAAACCTTATGCATTTTTGTAGGACAAAGGCGCGCGCTCACCATGGGCATTCATAATTTATCAATCAAAGAACGACAGACGGCGCTTAAGCAGATTTTGCAACACTAAGTTTACCAATTCACAATGTAATCGAAGCGCAGTTCATTACTGCTAGCAAATTGCCAATCATAGTTTTTGTGTTCGCCACCAAGTTCAATGGAATTATTTTTAGGAAGTTCATAAACGCGAAATTTTAACGTGGACGTGTAGACGTTATTTTTATCATTCCCATTAATGAGCAATCTTTGAACTTTTTGGGAGCCATAAAATTTAATTTTATTATTTTCAAAGATAAACTCAAACTTAGCTCCCCACAAAGAATGATAGCTTTTATTTTCTTTTTCATAGAAATACTGTTGCTCAAGGTCTGCATACAGATTAAAAGACCATAAATCCGAAGGAGAAACAGATCCCCCCACTAAAAAATTGAGATGATAATATTTGGCATTAAAATTTTTTGAATACTCACCTCGCGACCAAGCAGAGGAGAGAGCGTAGGAGGGCCTAGGCATAAGTAGCTGCATAGGATTCAAAACTGAAACATTAAAAAATTCAAAAGATTGGATGATAAGAGAGTTATTTTGATGATAATTTCTCAACTCGGTAGTAAAAAAACTAAAATTTGAATTAGGCAAAAAACCAATGCTTTTATCCATGAATTTATGCACGCCTGGAGAAAACATCAATTGATGATAAGATTTATCAATATTTCCAAAACTAAGGACACCTTCTTCTAATCTTAATTGATGCATGGGGTGGGCCAAGAGTGGACTATAGTTGGCCTGAACCAAATTATCTTCGTCTTTTTTATTGGTGGGGGGATATTTTGATCTTGCGTTGAGTACTTCTTTAGCGAAGGTATTAATTTCAAAATGGTCTAATTTGCTTCGCTTCTTTTTTGAATTAAATAAATCCACGTCAATGAGGACATCAAGAATTTCTTGGGATTCGTGGCCAGTCAAATTTTCACTCTTGATTAAATCCAATATTTGAAATTGTTCAGTCTTTTTTAAATGACTAAATTTATATTTCAACTTAGTTTGCAGCGAAGGAACGTATTTTTCGCTCTCAATCAGATCTTCATGTTTTAGTATTTTCAGTGTCTCATGAGGCAGCACAATCAAATTTTTTGGTAGAAAATTTTTTTGAGGGACGATGGAATTAATCACATCGAGTAAAACATAGGAGCAATTTCTATCAAAGAAATAATATCGAAAGCGGGATGTATTTTTCAATTCCCATAGATGATCCGCCAGATTTTCCCGCTCATCATCTGATAATGTTAATTTATATTCCCAAAGATCTCTTAACTCCATATTGTTATATTCAAAAATCTTTTGATAGTAAGGTCCTTCTACAAAGGCGCCTTGAAATTTTCCCATTAGTCCGTGAGTTACATACCTCAACGTACTTGTGGATTCAGGTACATCGGCACCAAAACCAACAATTAAGCTCAAATAATCATCATTTGTTTTTGAGCGAAATTTTAAAAAGGTATGTCCCATCACGGAGGCCGGATTTCCAAGATAATGAGACGCAAAAACGATTTCAATAGATTCATTTTCTGTATTTTTTTTCCACATTTGATACGCTGGGCATTTCACGTGAGAGTAGTCAGGAATAGGAAAATTTTTCTTTAATAACTTTAATCGATAGGGAAATAGGCAAACTGGATGTCCTATTTTTTTAGTCAAGAAGGCGGCAGGATTTTGAAAAATAGCGATGCTTTCCACTAATTCATCATAGGCATTATTCGCACCGTTCTTTGATAAGAAAAAAGGAGAATCCGCTTCCATTCTCGATAGGTCTTTTCCCTTTTCATCATAATGTAAATATTTTTTCCAAGTCTTTGATTGGGAAAAATTCATGGTGTCCGAATTTAAAATCTGAGGAAAACTGTAGGGTAAGAAAAATATATTCAAAAAAAATAAAAAAAAATAAAAAATTATATTTAACATGTTAGGATTTAATCTAATCATAAAACACATAGGAATATAAAATGAAATTCATGAAATTCTCTCTTTTCTTTTTTTTGTCATTTTTTTCTTTAATGGCCAACGCCTTAGATTCTTCTCGCTGCTCAAGTTTTTTAAATAACGGAATGTGGAAGCGATATAAATATATGGGGATTGATAATCCTGTGACCAAAGCAACAAAGAATGAAGGAATTTCTAAGGGAACTTTTGTTACTTCTTCTGAACAAAGCACCGGTATTTCTGATCCCAAATATTGGACGAATGTTTCGTCTAGTTCTTCGCAGGGAACGAGTTCGTGGGGGGATTGTCGTTTGTTGGGATTAAATAATTTAAAAAATATGAGAGATAACTATTTCAATGAACATGCCGCAGAAATATTTGCCGACATCTCAAAAGGTGATGGACATTTTTTGAGTGTGCTCTCTAGCTTTTCGCTTTGTGATCAGATTTCTTTGCAAGCATACAATCTAAAATTGCGTCAAAATATCGGTGTTCTTACTACTTCAAAAACACCGATCGTAGAAATTGATTCCCTCATTTCGAATGATGAAATTTTAAAAGAAAGTTGTTACGTTTTCTAATTTCTAGATCCGTATTCATGATGTTTACATTCGTATTTTTCACTCAAGGCCTTGCCATTACCCGTGTGCATTCCAAAGATGTTAGTTCCGCTCTCAACACGCAATAACCCATCATAAGTAATGAAGTCATAGGTACAAGGAATTTCAGCGCCCTCAACTTTCCAAACAGCGAGATATTTTTCACCTATTTTTTCAAAATAGTTTTCTCGAATTCCACCAACATCTTCATCATCTGTTTCTAAAACACAATCAAAATTGAGTGGTAAAATCTGGTTGGCGCGAATGATCGAACGCATCATGGTAATGGGTTTATTGTCGTCTTGAGATAAGGCAATCGTGAGCGGCCCTCGTCCAATAATTTTACCCATGAGCCGATTTTCTTCATCGATACTAAATTTCAGTGTTCTCATTTTATCGCGAGCATCGCAGACTAAAGGTAATTGTGCTCTATGAATATTTTGACTGTTTTGACCAAAAAGAGACGCGTGATAGCAAATTATCCAGAGTAAAATTATTTTTTCTAGCACAATCAATTTCCTCATCATATTTTTTCTCCCAAAAAAAATGTTTTAAACTGGCGATCCATAAAATAAAAAACTAGATTTACCAAATAAAATAATCATTAATGTATTTTTTTTAAGGTTGTAAGGTCACTATTATAGATACTGTACCAACCTTGCGGTTCTTGTGGTGGGTCTCCAAGCATCGCGTCACCCTTTTCCCATTGTCTTTTTCCAGGGATTGGTCTTGATTCACCGGCCCATGACCAGAAGAGAAGTCCACTCACTTTTATTCCCTTTTCACTCATTGCCCTTTCTAATTCTTCTTTGATGAAGGAAAAAAATGCATCTCTTCTTTCCGTTCCCGCATCAGCACTCAGCGATTCCCCATCTCTCGCCAAACCCACTTCTTCCAGCACCATGGGAATTCCCAATTCCTTCGCTAATTCTGCATGGTACGTTATATAAAAATGCGAAAGCCATTTCATGATGGGCCAAGATATTTTTGCGGCCCACTCAGGCCTGGGAAAATACCATCCCCAGTTTTGGGGCCACAAGTGGACTGTCATCCAATCAAATTTTATTTCTTGGTGAAGTCGCCTAAGATCTGTGTAGGTTCCAAAAAAGGGAAGAGGCCCGCTGCCTACACCACCTAAAGAAACACAGGCGCGCTGATCAATATTTCTCACTCGCTTCGTCGCATCTTTGGCCCACGCCAACAACTGAGAGAAATTTTTTTCTCCCCACGGTGTGGGTTCATTGGCCAATTGCCAACAAGCAATCGCCGGATGTCCATTTACCAGACGCACCACTTTCTCTAAAAACTCAAAATAATAATTTTGTGCCTTTTGATTTTCATAAAATTCCACCGAAGTCTCAAAAAATTTTTTCATTTCCCAATAGCTACTATCAGCACCAAAGGCAAAAGGAATTGCTTCAAGTTTTTTATCCCAAGCTAAATACTGACTGAACCCTCCACTCCAATGCCAAAAATTACTGATGACCAAAATCGCTTTCATGTGATGTTGATCGATGGCATTGAGTAAATACACAAGAGCTTCTTGACACTCAACTTTCCATTCACCCGGCCTCTCTTCGCAGCTGGGAAGGATTCTTCCCAAGGCCACTTTGGAGTCATCACTTCCTTGAACGCTCGCCATGATCCGAAGAATTTTTATATGATTTTTTTCAAGAGTGGATAGCTCGCGGTGGAGCCGATTTCGATCGCCGCCTTGAACATGGTCAGGAAGTGCCCAAATGATGGCCTGCCACAAGTTCATGCCGATAGGAAAAGATGAGTGAGCGTTTGCGCACTTCGAGAAGGAAAGCAAGAGAAGGAGATAAATTTTTTTCATCCCCACATCATGGACGGATTATTTCATTTTTTCCATGAGGTCTTTGCGAATTTTAAAAATTTCTTCCGACCAAAGATCGCTTGATCTGCCTTCGATTTCTTTCATCAATTGAATGGTTTTTTGAGAATCTTCGTGGATGAGGCCCATGGCGGTACGCAACTTTAAAACTAAATGATGAACTTCAATATTTAATTCATAAGCTGAGAGGGAAGAGATGTATGTTTCGTAATCATCTTTTTCTTTAGGAAAAGAGAGGTACAAAACATTAGACGGTGCATTCGAGATAACTTTTTTAGATTTCTTTTTTGACGGAATTTTCATTTCTACAACCTCAGATGTTTGATCGTTACGATCTATCTTCTGAGGCGCTTATAGACATTAAAAAACAATCTCTCAATAGAAAAAAAACGTTGTGTAAAATTTATAAGTGGGCATGGAATAAACTTCACTTCCTGGCCCACCCCATTTTAAAAACTATTTGTTCTTCTTAAACCATTCTTTAGAACCAGTCGTATCTGGCTTCATCGTAGCGTCACCTTTCTTCCAACCAGCAGGACATACTTCGCCCACTTTTGCTGTGTGTTGGTAAGCTTCTAACAACCTCAAAGCTTCATCGACACTTCTTCCCACTGAAAGATTGTTGATGGTCGCTTGTTGAATCACGTCTTTGTCATCAATAATAAATGATCCACGAAGAGCAACACCGCCCTCATTTAAAACTTCAAAAGCGCGCGCCACGTTTTTATTTAGGTCCGCGATGATAGGAAAATTAACTTCGCCAATCCCACCTTCACTGCGGGCCTGCTTGGTCCAAGCTAAGTGAGAGAAAAAAGAATCCACTGAACAGGCGATCAATTCACAATTGTTGGCCTTAAATTTTGCGGCCGCATCAGAAAATGCCGTGATTTCTGTTGGGCAAACAAAAGTAAAATCAAGGGGATAAAAGAAGAGAATCTTCCACTTACCTTTGTAATCATTGAGAGAGATTTTTTTTTGCTCTCCATTGACGAGGGCCGCTTCTTCGAAAAAAGGAGCTTTGTTTCCTACTAATCTTGACATAAATCCTCCATTAAATGGGTTGAATGTTAAAAAAAAATCGGCAGATACCGAAAATAAGTCAATGAACACAATTTACCTTGTTACCTCTTTCAAGGCCATGGCCAAAATATTTACTTAAATATCTACTTTGGCTTTGTAAAAATAGGGGATGGCCCGATTAGTTGTTGGATAATTGGGTGATCGGAGCGAAAATAGAAGAGCCATCTCTTATCTATTAAATTAAATGTTTTAGCCAAAAGGAAATTTATGGAAAATTTTAGGCCTCAAGGTTACATCCCCAACCCAATCGTGATTGAACAAACTGCTCGTGGGGAGCGTCAGTACGATATTTATTCTCGCCTACTCTTGGATAGAATTATTTTTTTAGGAACGGAAGTGAACGATCCTGTCGCCAATCTTCTTGTGGCGCAAATGTTATTTTTGGAACAATCAGACGCCGCCGCACCAATTCACTTTTATATTAATAGTCCAGGCGGTAGCGTTTATGCGGGACTTGGAATTTATGACGTCATGATGCACATATCTTGTCCAGTATATACTTATTGTGTGGGGATTGCGGCCTCTATGGGATCGCTTCTTCTTCAGGCCGGCGATGCAGGACATCGATCTGCACTGCCTCACAGCCGAATTATGATTCATCAACCCTTAGGTGGTGCTCGTGGTCAGGCAACGGATATTGAAATCCAGGCAAGGGAAATAAATGACCTAAAGAAGATGCTAAATAATATATATGTAAAACATACGGGAAGAACTTACGAAGAGATTGAAAAAGCTTGTGATCGTGATAACTTTCTAAGTCCAGAGAAGGCAAAAGATTTTGGATTAATTGATAATGTGATTATGCCTAAAGGTAAAGGTGTTGTTCTCAACCAGAAATAACTAGGCAGAAATTGGCCCTTATTATTTTTTAAAAGGTAGCAAAATGAGCAAAGGCAAACAAACGGGTACTAGTGGCGGAAGTGGAACTGGCGGTGGAACAACTTTTGGAAATTTAAGTTGTAGCTTTTGTAATAAATCCCAAAAAGAAGTGAAGAAGCTTATTGCCGGGCCAGGCGTTTATATTTGCGATGAGTGTATCGATCTTTGTAACGATATTATTTTTGAAGACCGCGCCAAACAAGGCCCTGCCGCTTCCGTACTTGATGGTGTGCCAAAGCCTCAAGAGATTAAAGATCACTTGGATCAATATGTGATTGGACAAGATCGCGCCAAAAAAATTATTTCGGTGGCCGTACACAATCACTATAAGAGAATTAATGCCAAGGCCTTTAGTGGTAATGAGGTGGAGCTAACGAAATCGAATATTTTGCTAGCAGGACCTACCGGAAGTGGAAAAACCCTCATCGCTCAATCCCTCGCAAAATTTTTAAACGTTCCTTTCGCTATTGCTGATGCGACGACTCTTACCGAAGCAGGTTACGTGGGCGAAGATGTGGAAAATATAATTTTGCGTTTGCTTCAAAATTGCGAATTCGATATTGAAAAAGCGCAACGTGGAATTGTTTATATTGATGAGATTGATAAAATTGCGCGCAAATCAGAAAATCCGTCTATTACAAGAGACGTGTCAGGGGAAGGCGTTCAGCAAGCGCTCTTAAAATTAATTGAAGGAACAGTAGCTTCGGTGCCACCTAAGGGAGGACGAAAACATCCTCAGCAAGAATTTTTGCAAGTAGATACCTCCAACATCCTTTTTATTTGTGCGGGAGCATTTGTTGGCCTTGAGAAAATTATTGCAAACCGTTTTAATAAAAAGCCGCTTGGTCTTAACCACGTGGTGGATACCAAAAAAGTGGGCGTAGAGAAAACTCTAACGGAAACGGTGGGAGGAATTGAGCCAGAGGATTTAACAAGATTTGGTCTCATTCCTGAATTTATCGGACGAGTTCCCGTCACAGTTATGCTTCAAGAATTAGACGAAGCGGCCTTAGTGGATATTTTAATGAAACCTAAAAATGCCTTAAGCAAACAGTATCAAAAATTATTTGAACTCGATGGAATTGAATTAGAGTTCGAAGAAGAGGCACTCAAAGAAGTGGCGCGCACCGCTATGAAAAAGAAAACGGGAGCGCGGGGACTTCGTGCCATCTTAGAGCAAGTCATGCTCGATGTGATGTATGAAATTCCAGGAAATGAAAAAATTGTGAAATGTATCGTAACAAAAGAAGCGATTCTAGGTAATGAGCGTCCGAAATTAATTGAAGGCATTAGAGAAAAGAAGGCCATCAATTCCAAATCTCCGGTGAGTAGTGCAGATAAGGCCGGGAAAAAAAATATGGAAAATGCTTCCTAGCGCCTTTTTACAATAAACTCTTACTTAATCATTCTTCTTGGATGGTCCGTCCATTAACTCCTTGAATCGTCGTATGCATTTTGGACTTTGATGAATTTTTTCGTCAAATTAAGTGCGCATTTCAAACATTTTTTTCACACCTCAAAGTAGTCATTGAACATAATCTCGTTTTCATTGAAAATAAAAGAGAGAGGCCAACATCTAGAGGCGCACAGGAGGTGCTATGTCTGATCGGTTGAAAGAATCTACCAAACGTTTTCCGCTACTACCGCTTCGTGATGTGATTATTTTTCCCCACATGGTTGTTCCGCTTTTTGTCGGCAGAGAGAAATCCATTGCCGCACTCGAAGAAGCAGCTAAATTTAATCACGAACTTTTTTTAGTGACTCAGAGAGACGCGAGTGTTTTAAATCCCGAAAAAAATGATCTGTACCAAGTGGGAGTGGTGGTCAACATCATCCAGATGCTGCGGCTTCCTGACAACACTGTAAAAGTTTTGATCGAAGGCAAGTATCGCGCCAAGGTGAAGGACATTAAGTCCATGGAAAAATGTTACATGGCGGATGTGACTGACTTTCAAGATGAAATTAAAAATGTGATGGAAATGGAAGCCGTCATGCGCTCCATTAAATCCATCTTTGAACAATACGTAAAATTAAATAAAAGAATTCCTCCTGAACTGCTGATGAGTATTTCAGCGATTACCGAAGGCTCGCGCTTGGCCGACATTATTGTCGCTCACCTCAATATGAAAATTCATGAGAAGCAAGAAATTTTGGGTGCGAGTGTGGTGGAAGAGAGGTTGCAACTACTCCTCGGAAAAATGCAAGGCGAAATTGAAATCATCAATGTGGAAAAACGAATTCGCAGCCGTGTGAAATCCCAGATGGAGAAATCACAAAAAGAATATTACTTAAATGAGCAAATGAATGCGATTCAACGTGAACTGGGAACTCGTGAAGATGGTAAGAGTGAAATAAATGAAATGGAAGAGAAGCTAGAAGCGAAAGCGATGCCTAAAGAAGCAAAAGAAAAAACGGCCAAAGAAATTCGTCGCCTCAAAACAATGTCGCCCATGTCAGCTGAGTCTGCGGTGGTGAGAAATTATATTGATTGGATGCTCAATCTTCCTTGGGATAATTATTCTACCGATGATAATAACGTGAATAAAGCACGTCACATTTTGGACGAAGAACATTTTGGTTTGCAAGAAGTGAAAGAAAGAATTTTAGAATATTTATCGGTGCGCTCGCTTGTTGCGGAAGGCGGCAAAGGAACAATTCTTTGTTTAGCAGGGCCTCCGGGTGTAGGGAAGACATCGATTGCAAGGTCTCTTGCGAATTCGCTTAACCGATCTTTCACTCGCATTTCCCTTGGTGGTGTCAGAGATGAAGCGGAAATTAGGGGACACCGTCGAACTTACGTGGGCGCGATGCCAGGAAAAATTGTTCAGGCGCTAAAGAAGGCCGGAACAAGTAATCCCGTTATTCTCTTAGATGAAATTGATAAAATGAGTAGTGATTTTCGGGGCGATCCAAGTTCTGCCATGCTAGAAGTTTTGGATCCTGAGCAAAATAAAAATTTTGGTGATCACTATATCGAAGTGGAATACGACTTATCAAAAGTGATGTTCATCATGACGGCCAATGATTTAAGTCAGATTCCTGGACCACTTCGCGATAGGATGGAAATCATTCACATCGCTGGATACACGCCACACGAAAAAATGATGATCGCCAAAAATTATTTGGTAAAAAAATCCAATAAACAAAATGGCCTAGAAAAGTACGATGTTAAGTACAACGATCAATCCCTCATCAAAGTGATTCGTGGTTATTCGCGGGAATCTGGAGTGCGAGAGTTGGAGCGACTACTTAATACCATTGCTCGCAAGATTGCCACCGAAGTAGTGAGTAAGAGCGTGCCGGTTGGAAAAAAATATTCCATCAATGAAAAATTAGTCGAGAAATTTTTAGGCCCAGTGAAATTTGATCAAACAGATATTGAAGTGGACCGCAAAGAAGTTGGCCTCGTAAATGGTCTGGCTTGGACTTCTTCGGGTGGCGATGTGCTTCATGTGGAAGTAGTGACGAGTCCGGGAGTGGGCAAAATTGAAATCACCGGAAAGCTTGGCGAAGTGATGCAAGAATCGGCGAGAGCAGCGCTTAGTTTTGTGAAATCGATCAGTCCTCAACTTGGTGTGGATAGTGGTTGGTATACAAAAAATGATATTCATATCCATGTCCCCGAAGGAGCGACTCCAAAAGATGGCCCGTCAGCAGGTATCACTCTTGCAACGGCACTGACCTCAGCTATCACTGGCATTTCCGTCAAACAGTCTGTGGCGATGACGGGTGAGATTACTTTGCGGGGGCGCGTGCTTCCCATCGGTGGTCTTAAAGAAAAATTGCTGGCGGCCAAACAGGCCGGAATTACTACAGTGGTGATCCCTTACAAAAATGCAGCTGGCCTAATTAAAATTCCGGAAGAGATTAAATCTGATCTCAACATTGTTCCGGTGAAAAGTTGCGAAGAAGTTTTAAAAGTGGCGCTCGATCTTACGCATCCAGAACAGTTTATGAAAGTGGTCGCAAGTGCGGCACCGAAATTAACGGTGATTGAAAATGAGGAAAATAAATCGAGAGTGGCGAACTAGTGGGTTGTTGAATAAAATGTTAGGCGTCTTTAAAAAAAGGCGCCTACTTTAATAGAATTCATCTTCATGTCATACTTGAGTGTTTCAGGTTTGATAATTTTTTTATAAATTACAAATGTACGTCATCCCTTAATCATCTATAAGTTTCTGCCGATAACCATCTTGTAAAAGAATTCAATTCAAATCCGATCTATGGGCGCAGGTGTGTATATGATGAAAAAAATTAGTTTAACTAAGAAATTGCTAATTTTGTGTTTCATTATTGGGTCAATTGTTCCGTTGCTGGGTACATTTACCTATTTTCAAGCTCATAAAGTAACCCAAATTAGCAATAAAATATCAAATGTGAAACTTGGTAAAACGAAAGAACTTGGAGAGCTTCTTAGTAAATTTCGTGATATTCGCCTTCAAATTAGAACAGTACCTGTCATTGGTATGTCTTGGGATGCTATTGATCTATATGTAGAGAATACCAAAAAAGCAGTAGGCTTATTTAATGATGCAAAGAAACTTTATGCTTCCAAACTTGAAAACAAACAAGAAGAATCTCTCTATCAAAACTTGGATTTGGCAACTCAAGAATTTTTAGAGTTTGGTGGAATTTTAATTAAATTATCATCAGCTCACGATCAGGCCAAGCTTGAAGAAGTCGCAAAACTAGTACGTGAAGTTTGTCCAGTTAAGGCCGAAAAAGTTGAGCAATCTCTTTCAGCTCTCGTGCAGCAACAAAGTACTGAGGCCCAAACTCTCGTCAATGATGCCCAAAGTGCGAACTCTGAAACTAATTTTGTGATCATTTTAGGATCACTCATTGGTTTTGTGATCGCATTAGGTTTAGGAACATTAGTTGCTAGGTCAATATCACGTGAGCTAGAAATGTTAGCTAGTGAACTCACCAATAGTTCTCACGAAGTATCTGCGGTTTCTGAGCAAGTCTCACATAATGGAAGTACACTCTCTACTTCATTAGCTAAGCAAGCGGCAGCCATTCAAGAAACGGTTAGTGCCATCGAAGAAATAAGTTCAATGGTTAAGCAAAATTCTGAAAATGCAGCTCAATCAAAAAAACTAGCAGGTTCAAGCTTACAAATAGCTGATCATGGTAAAAAATCAGTTGATGACTTAGCTAGTGAAGTTCAAGAAATTCAAAATAGTACTACAGATCTCATGAAAACAGTCGATCTAGGCAACTTGGAAATTACAAAAATTGTAAATGTGATAAAAGAAATCGAAACAAAAACTAAAGTTATCAACGACATTGTATTCCAAACAAAACTTTTGTCATTTAATGCATCTGTGGAAGCAGCGAGGGCGGGAGAGGCAGGAAAAGGATTTGCCGTTGTTGCTGAAGAAGTTGGAAATTTGGCCGCATTGAGTGGGAAGTCTGCAAAAGAAATTTCTGATCTTTTGGTAAGCAGTGTTTCCATGGCAGAGACTATTGTTAAATCCAGCCAAGAAAGGATCCAAGAAAAAGCGAGCGAGAACAAGGCCAGAGTTAACCACGCAATTGAAATAGCTTTGCTTTGTGGAAAATCCTTAAATGAAGTATTTGAGAGCGCAGAAAAATTAAATATTATGGTAGGTGAAATTTCTAATGCATCCCACGAGCAAGCAACGGGTGTGGCAGAAGTTTCAAAAGCGATGCATGAAATGGATAGTTTAATTCAGCAAAATTCCACTATTTCCAACTCCTCCGTTTTGGCCACTACAAAATTAAATACTGAAGTGATTCAAGTGAAAAAAATTGTCGAAAAACTTTATCATACTTTAAGAGGTCAATCCTCTCATCTGACAGGTGTAGAAAATTTAGAATCCCCAAATGTATTGAGTGAGGATAATGAAGAAAATAGGCAAATGAAGAGGGCCTCTTAAAAACCATCAAAAATGCTCTTATAAACTAATGAATTAATAACCAAAATTTAAAAATTTTTTTACTTCACTTAGATTTAGCGTTTTTCAATTTTTCAAAAATACGTAAGCTTTGATTCCCGCTAGATTCCGTCTCTGCACCATTCTCTTTGCAGGTATAAAAAATGTAATCTGCATAAGTCGTTTTGTATGAGCAACTACAGCCTTCGTCCGGTGAATGGCCCTCAGCATAATGAAATGTTGAACAATCTTGGATGGCCTTTTTAAATTCGCGTACATGGTCTTTTAAATCTATAAAACCTAGCCTCTCACTTACAACAATGTTCTCGTCCATCCCATCGAGGAAAATTTTTTTATCTTGGGATTTCTTTTTATTTTCATTTTGTTTTTTGACCGGTTGACTAGCTCTAAGCTCATCATAGAGTTTGACAACATTCTTGCAATCATAGATAGGGATGGAAGCTAAAATTTTCTTTTCCGTTTTTTGGATATTAAAGAATCCTAGAATTTCTCTTTCTTTTAAAAGATTTTGGAACGTGGCCAAATAAACATTGTCATCATGGATTAAAGTAGGAAAATTTGTAAGATTTAAAAATGTGGAAATATCTTCTTGAATGCTCTCGATTCTCTTTCGGTCATTTTTTTCCAAGGTATCAAATTCGGAAAATGCGTAAAATATACTATTGAGATCTGATCTAAAATTAAAAATCGCAGCATTAATTTCTGTATTGAGATTTTCTATTTCATCTGAATTTTCTTTTGATTTGCTTTTGAATCGCGCCGTAGCCTCAGAAACTAATTTTTTAGCTATCTTTTTTATTTCCAGCAAGAACGATTTATAAGAAATGGCCCCATTAAAAAAATCACAAACAAAAGCATGGGATGAGCAAGTTGCGTGTGGAAAGATAAAAGGTGATCTTATGTTTGAATAATACCTAACTTGATGTTTATCAAATTCTGCATTCTGTAGCGGAAAACTAGTGGATAAACTATTACATGACTTAAAACCGCCAACGAAGAGTTGATGATTATTGGTGCCCAATCCCTCAACTCGCAGATTGCTTCCTAATAAAAACTTTTTTCCATTTTTGGAGCAAATTAATGGCCCGCCACTATCTCCATCTTGAAAGGCGGCCCAATTGAAATCTGTTCGATCTATGAGCTTTACCGTATTTAAATTTTCCTCTTCCTGCAGATCAACGTTTAGATTTTTCTGTTCGAGCAAAAGATGATTACTTTTGTTGATTGTTAAATGAGAAATTAATTGATTGTTGTTTTGAATTCTTACAGAGTGGTAACCAGTAATTAATTCAGCTCTATTTCTTGTATCAAAACTTCCAGGTGAGTCACTATAAAATGAACACCCGTTAACATAACAATTAGAAAATGAGTCTAGTAATCCATTCTTAATGGACAGCGTTTCAAAGTTGAATAATTCAGGGATTTCTTTGGATTGCTCAAGCCAGAAATTTTTATCTAAATGGGTTATATTCCTATTCCTTGGGGATGTTAGATTGATTTTTATCGTCGAGTCACTAGTGTTTTGATAGAAATTTTTATTATCTAAATTTAAAATCGTTTCATCTAGCGTAATAGGATTATTGTTTCCGCATTTAATAGTGATAGGTGTGTTTTTCGGATACCTTTCCAAACAGTGACGTGCAGTCACGAGGGAAATATCCTCTTTGTTGTTTTTAGCTAAACCAGCGCTGCAAAAAAAATATTCAGATGTACTGTTTTTTCCTTTATATAAAGAACAAATTTCACCTCCAGATACTGTTGCGATGGGACTAATAATGTCTTCTTCATTTTGTTCATTTTTGCTGAATGCATAATTAATAAATAAAAGTTCAAAGAAAAAAATAATTAAAAATTTATTCATGTTCGCCTTAAGATTATGTTTTCAATGTTTGAATCGAGTTGGAAATAAAATTTGCAGTCATGATGACTTACTAGGTAATTTTAGATGGAAGAAAAAAAATTTGCAAAAAATTTGATGTCTATAGAAATTTTCGTGGCCGGTTTTGATAAAAATTACTTGAATTGATCAAAATATTTACAAACGGGGAGAAAAATTAAAATTTTATTGAACTAATCCCATCCCAGGACTTCGTAGCCTTTTTCGCCTAAGCAACGTTCCGTAAAATTTTTCTTCATGCGCTCTGGACTTATCGCACCGGCAGCGGCCCCACCTGCGCCTCCGACCGCGCCGCCTCGAAGTGCTCCTCCTCCCACGTTGCCCGTGAAGAGGCCTAAGGCCGCTCCCATGGCAGCACCTACGACAGCGCCTCCGCCAGCACCTTTTGCTGCATTTTTTCCGCGCTCGCTTCCCACATATTTTTCTGCGCGCTCCATGCACATTTTAATATCTTTATCGGCCACACTCTCGCCGACAGTTTCATATTTTTTATTGGGATAAAGCTTAGGTTTTGACGCGCATCCAATTAACATGGCAAATGTAAGAAGTAATAAAGTAATGCGAGAATTTATTTTAAAAGTCATGCGGCCTCCGGTTGTAAAACAAAGCATTCCTTGGCAAGCTCTGGTGCAAGAATTGTAACCAACAACCAAGGAGTTTTATGAAACGTCTTTCTAGCATTTTAGCACTCATTTTATGTTTCCACACTCAAACAATTTTTGCTTGGGGCGCCATTGGTCACAAAGTGGTGGGCGAAGTAGCAACTCAATATTTAAAAAAAGATGCCAAGTTTTTAAAAGAGCTAAAATTAATGCTTGAGAACGAAGACCTCGCTGATGTGTCCAACTGGGCAGATTTTATTAAGAGTGATCCTACTTGGTCATTGGCCTCGACTTGGCACTATGTAACCATCGAGGATAATGAAACTTATGAAACAGCAACCCACAACAAAAGTGGAGATGTGGTTGAGGCCATCAATCGATTTTACAAAGAACTAAAAAATCCTAAATTATCAAGAGTGAAACACAAGGAAGCTCTTTCGTTTTTAGTGCATTTCGTCGGTGACATCCACCAACCGCTCCACGTCGGTAGAGGAAGTGACCAAGGAGGAAATACCATTAGAGATCTCATTTGGCTGGGTAGGAAAACGAATTTGCATGCCATTTGGGATGAACACCTCATTGAAATGGAAAAATTATCCTACCGTGAGTACAGTGATTATTTAATTCGAAAATTTGGAAATAAAAAGCGTGAATTCGAAACTAAAGATGTTTTAGAGTGGGCAAAAGAGAGTAAAGATATAAGACCTATTGTGTATAGCTATGAAGGCCTCACTGCAAAAAGTTCATTTGCCTATGACTATCGATTTCGCGTAAGAGATACGATGAATCTTCAACTCTTCAAAGCAGGTGTACGTTTGGCCTATATCCTTAATCGCGCACTTTAATTTTTGAAACAAACAGCATCTCCAGAGGTTTTTACATCATTGGTGCAAAAACCTCTCACTTCAAAAGCGACAGATGTCTTTGATTTATCGTTAAGAAATTGGAGATCTGGATCTTTGAAATCTGATTTTTGAATGAATTCAATATAGCTATATTGATCGTTTGCTCTTCCACACACGGATGTGTTTTCATTCCACGCCCCAAGTACTGCTCCCGCAATGTATTCATAGACGATTTCGTTGAATTTGTAGTCCCTATAATGTTCCGTAGCTTTGCCTTTATGATACAGAAACTGAACTTGATAACGCCTTTGAGAAGCGATTTTTTTGATTTGCGTATGGTAGGCGAATACTAATTTTCCATCCGTTGATTTATAGCAATCATATTTGCCCGGTAATTTTTCATAATCTTTAGCAGAATTATTTTTCTGTGAAGATATCTCCTCCGGGAATTTGTAACTATTGCTATCTTGCGCATTGAGATTGAGCTTAACTAAAGCATTTCTGGAGATGGTAATTAATTCTTTAGTCAGCAAATCTTTTAAAGTTACTTCCGATTCCGTAACTGAAATTATTTTGAAGGACGTTTCAGAATTGAAAATTTTAAAATTAGGAAACACGTCTTTTAAAATTTTTTGGGGATTGTAAACATTTTTACAAGGAAATTTTTTGTAGGTGTATATGTGCTTATGGTCAACCATATTTTTGTCATAGGTATTCATCATGACAAAATCATCTGTTGGACTAAAGATTAGATATCTCTTAGAGGTTTGAACATCGGGGCCAAAGTATTCGCTTAAGTTATTTTGTTGTGTAATAGAATGGGAGAAAACGAATTTTTTGGTGGTCGTAAATTCGCCAATGCCCGGTTTTGATTCGATGGGATTTTTTCCATCTTTGGTATCAAAGTAAACTTTTTGATCTGTAAAAGCAGCGATGTCATCGTAATAAGGAAAATGGAAATAACAAAGGTTATCATTAAAAGAGTAGTCATCATAAACGTCGCAATTTAAAATTTTAGTTGTTGGGTCGAGCAGGTTTTCGAGGGAACCCAAACGCTCTTTGAGGTCAAAGGATTTTCCCGATTTAAGAAATTGTTCATCAAAGCAGGCAGAGGCAGATGATCGATTTTGGGCCAATAGTTGGGGGGCATGCGCCAATAATTCAAATGCAGTAATGGTTGCCAACAAAGTTAATTTTAGACGGTTCATGATCTTCTCTCTTTTAAGTCAATTTTGCTCCTCTTTAGCTAGTAATTTTTTTATATTCAAGTGATTTATTTTTAGGCTATAAGAATTACCTAAGAATTTTCTCGATGATGTAAATTCTATCTTTCCATTCTTTTCTATTTTGTGGATTGAATATTGAAGTTAGTATTTATGAAATTGAGATGAGAGCTGTTTAAGAATTTAATTGTGGGAGGTTCTATGAATACGAGCAAGATTGTTCGCACCTGTTTGTTATCAATGGTATTTACTTTTAACGTGGTCGTTAACTATGTCCATGCCCAGCAGGAAAGACTTTTTAAAAGTAAGATAATTCAATGTGACGCCACTTCAGAGACTACAGAACAGACAGGAATTTCTCAACTGATATTGGATTATAAATTTGGTAATGCTGGTTTTTTTGTTACTTATAAAGATTATAATATCGTCGGTTGCCGTAATGCTTATTTCTACGCAGGTAAGAATTGGTGGTCGACCCCAATTACTCCCAAATATAATTCAGATGGCGTGGTAACTGATATTATTTCAGAGCAATTACTTTACTTAAAAACGGGAATTAATCAAAAATATTCAATTTTCTTTAATTTTAATAAAAACGAAGAGAAGTTGTATGTTAAGTTGAATGCAATTATCAACAAGCCAGAAGAAAGCATTGATTGCAGTAATATTTTCTTAATTAAAGAGTTTTATCGAAATGAAATTGAAATTGAAAAAACAACAGGAACATCTAATTTGACATTTAAAAACTGTAAAGTGACTGAGAGATAATAAAAATTCGTAGTTTGATAGGGAGTGCCCACTACGCATCGGTCACTCCCTATTACTTTTCTTGTACTCATTTACTAACTAGTGACTGTGTTTCGTTTGATAATCCGAGTTATTAAAAAATTCGATGCTGGGAAATTTTTCCACCACTAATTTGAAATCCCACTGACTCTTTATTCCAAAGCAAAGACGGCCCTTGATATCTTCAAGTAAATTTCCGCCTTGAGCGGCCCTAAAAAGAACTTCCTCTTTTGAATCTTGAGTTGCAAACCTCACCCAGCGGACACCCACGAAAGGGGCGGGTTGGTAATCACACAAAACATTGTATTCATCTTCGAGACGAAATTTAACGACTTCAAATTGAAGGGCACCGACAGCGCCGAGCAATTTTTCATTGGTCGATGGCCGATAAAATAATTGCGCTGCCCCTTCCTCGGAGAGTTGCTGTAATCCCTTCTCTAAGTGCTTCGCCTTCATGGGATCTTTGAGCACCACTTTCATGAAAATTTCCGGAGCGAAACTTGGAATTCCGGTATATTTCATGGATCGGCCAGAAGTGAAGGTGTCTCCGATTTGAAATTTACCCGTATCATGCAAACCAATGATGTCGCCCGCGTAGGCCTTCTCCACAATTTCTCGGTCTTGCGCTTGGAAAATGAGGGGCGAAGGAATTTTTAATTCTCGCTCGCTCCTTACGTGAAAAATTTTGGTATTGCGCGTGAATTCGCCTGAACAAACACGCAGGAATGCTACACGGTCGCGGTGTTTTTTATCCATGTTCGCTTGAATTTTAAAAATGAATCCAGAAAATTCTGGATTTTCTGGCGAAATTTCTTCCATGACTGGCTTAGGCGCATCGAAAGGAGGAACGAGAGCTTTGCGAGCGCGAGGCCCCGGGGCAATCGCTGTTATTTGATCGAGAACTTCTTTCACTCCGAAATTATAGAGCGCGGATCCAAAAAAAACTGGCGATTGAATGCCGGCCAAATATTCATCGATATGAAATTCACCAATGAGTTCATCAACCATCATGAGATCTTGTTGCAATTTATCTGTGATTTTTGGCCCAAGCATTTTTTTGCAAATGTCGCTCTCTAAATTGGACGCATCAATAATCGTTGGCGAGAAAGGATCATAGGCATCGTTAAATAAACGAATCACTTTATTTTTTAGATCGTAAACACCTTTGAAATCGACCCCATCACCGACGGGCCAGGTGAGTGGCACGCATTGAATTTTTAAAATAGATTCCACATTATCAATGAGGGCGAACGGATCCATGGCGTCGCGATCAAACTTATTCATGAACGTGACGATCGGCGTATCACGTAGACGACACACATCCATGAGTTTAATCGTTTGCTCTTCCACTCCCTTGGCGCCGTCGATCATCATGAGCACCGACTCAACAGCGGTGAGTGTACGATAAGTATCTTCTGAGAAATCTTTGTGGCCGGGAGTATCGAGTAAGTGAACGGCGCGATCTGCGTATTCAAAACTCATCACAGAAGAGGTGATGGAAATTCCGCGCTGTTTTTCAAGCTCCATCCAATCGGATTTGGCAAAGTCTCCGCTCTTGGACTTCACCATCCCGGCCTTGCGAATCACACCTCCGAACCACAACAATTTTTCAGTGACGGTAGTCTTTCCTGCATCGGGATGGGAGATGATCGCAAACGTACAGCGCGAGCGATTATCCATTGGTATGTCTTTCATTTTCGTGGGCCTTTAGAATTTTTTGTACCACTTCTTCCATGGATAATTTTTTAAGATCATTAGGTGAAATTTTATCTTCTAAAATTTTCGGTGGGTGTGTAGGGATGGGTTCACTTAACGTTGGCCTGCGATTGGCCTCAACTTCATCCACTCTTGAAACAACCGTAAAATGAGGAACAGTTAAGAGAACTTCCGGATGCTCATTAATCAACATACTAATGGTGTTCACGACTTTTGCAAATTGCTCAATTTCTGCTTTGCTATAACTTTCAGTCGGCTCAATCATGAGCCCGTAAACTTCAGGGAAAGCAACGGTGGGGGCGTGAAATCCAAAATCTAAAAATAATTTTCCAACCCGAGGAATAATCATCGCTTTTGTTACGCCAGCTTTTTCGATGCGTGCAAATGTTTCAGGACTTAACGTCAAAATAAATTCATGCATGCGAGGCACATTCAATGTATTTTCAGGAAGCAAAGGGAAATTTTTAGACACAAGGGATTGTAAGTAGCGAGAGGACAACACGGCCACCGCCGACATTTTTCTTGATCCTTCCCACCCGAGCGCCTTGATATAAGTGTAACAACGAACCTTGTGGGCAAAATTTCCAAAGTGACGATGGAAACTTCCGATACTGTATTTCGGCTTCGCTAATTCATATTGTCCTTCTTGGTTTTTCACAATCTGGTGTCCTGGAAGAAAGTCCACCAATTTCTCGCTCACCGCTACCATTCCGTCACCAGGGCCACCACCGCCGTGAGGAATCGACCAAGTCTTGTGAAGATTATTGTGAACCGCGTCCACTCCAATGGCCGCCAAATTTACCCAACCAGCGATCGCATTCATATTAGCGCCGTCCATATAAACGAGTCCGCCCACCGAGTGAACGAGCTCTGCCACCGCTTTAAAATTACTTTCAAAAATTCCCGAGGTATTGGGATTGGTGATCATCACGCCTGCGATGCGCTTTCCGAATTTTTCAACCGCCGATTTCACTTGGCCTAAATCTATTTGGCCATCAGTGTTGGCATCAATAATTTTAATTCCGTATTCGATACCATTTTCTATTTTTGTTTCATAGCCTGCCATGGTCGCCGTCGCCGGATTCGTTCCATGGGCCGATTTAGGAATTAAGACAATGTTTCGTTGTTGATACTCACCGCGCTGCTCGTGGTAGGCCTGAAATAATTTGATACCGACCAATTCCCCTTGGGCACCGGCCACTGGTTGAGTTGTGACGGCAGCAAGACCAGTAATGGCCTTAAAAAATTCTTGGGTTTCAAATAATATTTGTAAATTTCCTTGAGCAAAACTTAAGTCTGTTTGCGGATGCATTTGGGTAAATCCAGGAAGTGACGCCGCCCAGTCATTGATATGAGGATTGTACTTCATGGTGCAAGAACCAAGCGGATAAATTCCATCATCAGGGCTCAAGTTCTGCTCTCCTAATTTTTGATAAAAGGAGATCACTTCAGCTTTGCTCCACTTGGGAATTTCTACCTTGGAATCAAATGATCTCAATAGTTGAGAAGAGGTTGGGAGCGATCCAGCTTGGGAATTTTTTGTAGTAAAATGTTTTTTAAGAAAGGTGAGGAGTTGTCCAACATCGCTTGAATGATGTTTATCAGAAAAGGAAAGTTTCAAAAGTGAAGCGCCGGTTTCTTGGGCACTCAATCTTGAAGTAACATCTATCCCCAATTCTAAAAATTCTTTTCTCGCATCCCTTAAAATTTCAGCTAACGATAATTTTGAGTGTTTTATCTTAAGGGTTACTTCATGAAAAACTGGAGCATCCTTGAAGGCAAGATCAATTCCTTCAAGCTTAAGCGCCTCTGGAATAAAGGCCGTGAGATGTTCTTTGGCCGTGAGAATTTTTTTGCTCATTCCCTCAGCTCCCCATTGGAGCATGTTTGCTCCTGCGAGTGATGCGATGAAGGACTGATTACTACAAATATTGGAGGTCGCTTTTTCCCGCCTGATGTGCTGCTCTCTCGTAGATAAAATGAGCGCTTCACAACTGATACCTTTAATATCTTTTGCTTTTCCTATAAAGCGACCAGGAGTTGAGCGTATAAAATTCTTGGTCGCGTCATTGTACCGCACGCCAAAAATTCCGAGCCCCGGCCCACCGAAATTGCTATCAATGGATAAACTTTGACCTTCGGCCACAATAATATCGGCGCCGACCTTACTCGATCCAAATTCACTTGGAGGAATTAAACCGCCCGGGGCCAGTAACATAGGATCAACAATGGCAATCGACATAATTTGGTTTTCTTTACATAAATCCACATACTGATGGACGGGGCCTAAGATTCCAAACGTATTAGTTTGAGAGAAAACAAACACTGAAAATTTCTGCGATTTCAATTGGGCCAACAATTCCTTCCTATCTGGAAGTCCTGTTGTCGAATCAACTTCCGTGTAGTGAAGTTTAACTTTTGTATGTTTTGCCATGGTGGCCAAAACTTCTTTATCCCCTGGATAAATATCTCCCGCAATGAGCACATCTCCAGATTTCTCGGTGCATCTCAAGGCACATTGAATGGCCTCAAAAAGACAAGATGACCTCTCGTACAAAGAGGCATTGATGGCCTCAAAACCCGTTAACTCACTAAGCAAAGATTGATAGAGCCACAAAGTTTTGAGCGTTCCTTGAGATCTCTCAGGTTGGTAAGGAGTATAGGCCGTGGTTAAACCGCGAATCGCACAAATATCTCCTACGATTTCTGAAGGGGCAAAATTCACTAACCCATCACCAATAAAAGATTGAGTCACTTTATTTTTTTCACTAATATTTTGCAAATGAACGAGCAGATCCTCATAGGCCATCCAACTCGGGGCATTGGCCGGAGCATGAAGAAATTTTTGATCACTTTCTAAATGAGCGTAAAGATCCTCCAAATACTTAAGCCCAAGGTGAGAGAGCTGTTCTTGGATTTCTTTTTCAGAGGCGCCAATATAAAATGGTTTACGTTCGCGCTCAAAGTTTTGCCATTCATGTTTAGGTAGCGTTGAATTAGACATAGCTCATCCTTAGAATTTGAAGATAGTTAAAATAGTTGATTCTATTGTAGCGAAAAATTGTTAGATGTATGACGTTAGTATAAATCTTGCAAGAATTCGTGTAAATGAAAAAGGTCGCGTGAAGCGAAGACAATGAGACTAAGTAAAGTTTACTGCTATTATCATTGAGAGTGAGGTTAGACGTTTGCTAAATTTAAAAGAAATGAAGACCTGGAAGCGAGTTCCTCTGAGCGATCCGGGGCAAGCTTTGGAATTACTCTTTGCTCATTTTCCCAAAATGCGGACACACTTTGCTACGATTCCGCCCATCGATGGATTGAGTGATTGGTCGTTAGTTTGGTCGGAAGAACAAAGTGTTCTAGAATTTTTGGCCATTGAGTATACCCCTGCAAATACACCTTTTGCATCGGCCAAGCTCAAGGCGACCGCCAAGTTGGCCCAAGGGATGGCACCATTGATGATTAAGTCATCAGTTTTTTCAACTCACCGAAGTGGCAGCGGCGGTGGAGGCTTTGGCGGAGGTGATTTAGATCCTCTCATTAAGTCGTTGTGGGGGAAAAAATATTTTTCAACTAACCTACCAGAACTCGTGGTCGATGGAACCGCAGGCCTTCTTAGTGACGCCTTTAAGATGTTGCCATTTACCAAAAAAATTTTTGCTCTCGAGAGAAATAAATTACTGCAATTGTTGATTGCTCACTACGTTTCCTACGTTCAAGAAATTCTAGATAGCACCTCACCAAAAATTCAATTTGCGGCCTCGGAATTATCTCCGGAAATACTTAAGAAAGTGCTAGGAGATCAATTAGCTAGGCCTTGGATTCTTTATCTCGATCCCATGTTTGATTCAAAAGAAAAGTCTATGGCCAAAGGATCTATGCAAATGTTGAAACAACTCACGTTGGGAGACGGAGTAGTCAATTGGGATGAGCTCTTAGATCATTTCCAATCCATCGGCCAACTTGAAAAAATAGTAGTTAAGAGGTGGATTAATGCCCCTTATCTTTTTTCAAAGGCACCTACCTACCAAATAGAATCAAAATTAGTTCGCTATGACATTTATCAGCAAACTTGAGGGAAGCAGTCTCTTTTTAAAAATCTAAAATAAACTTAATTTTGAATTTAATAGAGTGAAAGATAAAAAATTATTGCTATGTTGCTAATTATTACTTTCATCGAATCTCAGAGGATAGTTATGCCAGCAAGGAAAAATATCAGAACGTTACTCATTTTTTCGATTTTTATTTTGGCCAGCAGCTTATCCTTCTCGCAAGAGCAAGAAACACCTCTGAAGTGGAAAATGCTTGATTGCGTGACGGCCCAAGGTGCGTTCGATAAATTGCTCATTTTTCAAACGCCCGATCCCGCTTCAAATTTAGTTTTAGTTGAAGTGGAGATAGATGGATCAACAAAAGGATCGGTTTATTTAAGCAAGGAGCAGTTTGATCTAATGCAGGCCACAGGGGAATTTGTAGCACAATTTGATTTGAAATTTTCTGATGATTCCATTCGCCGCGCCGAAATAAAATTAAGCTACGGCCTGCAGGGTGTTTTTATTGGAGTTATTCGAAATCTAGAAGAGTCCATCACAGACCGCGTGGCCTGTGATGAACCTCAAGTGGCCAGTGCTAATCTTGGGTTTTAGCCACGTGAATCTTTGAAATTATTTATTATGTTTCTACATTCTGTAGGATTATCAAATTTGACAAATACGTAATTCCCACTATTCAAGCATTCGGTATTGGGATCTTGTGTCGTAGATGGCGCAAATCTTGGTGAACCAATATCTTTAGAAGGATAAATTACAATCGCACCTATGACAGAAGTGTCATCACAATTTTGTTTGATGAATTCATCCTTTTTCACCGGTGTAATACAAGCTGTTTTTTCAGGATTCCCATTTCCACCAGAACCACCTTCATCATTTTTAGGACTAGGAGATTGTTTGTCACCACCATTCGGAGTCGGAACTGGATTAGCTGTTGGAGTACTAACAGGAGTGACACTAGGTATCTGAGCATCTACTAAATTTATAGCCGATGAGCAAACGGTAATCGCAAGCAAAAGTTGAAGTTTTTTGATGGTTCTGTTCATGACATTTCTCCTGTGTATTGACGGTTGTGTTTAGTATTATTAATTTTTTCAATTTTTGGCTCATTGAAATTGGTTAGTGGGAAAAATTGAATATTGATACGATAGACCTCTTTCTCGCCTTCGGAAGACTCTAAAATTTCAAAGAAAGTGTTTCTGAAATTTTTAATTAACTCTTTTGCGAGTCCCATTTTTTTAGGGGAAACGGCCAAGGTAACCCAAGAAAAATCTCTCATCTCAATTCCCACAGAATCGATCTTGGATTCGGCCAACTTAAACCCTTCTCGGTAAGAATTTCTTAAGGCCTCTGAGTGAATTTCGTCCGTGGAATAAATATTTTTATAACCTTTGATCCACCTGTTGGTTGCGGGATCTTTTTCAATCAGATTTAAAAACGCAAGATCATCAATAATAGTTTGAGCGTGTTTGGCCGTGAGAGATAACTTTTTTGAAATATGATCCACGGTCAGATTTTGATTGGGTGCCAACGTATCGAGCAATGATAACACTGCGAAATACTCCCAGTGGGCGATAACTTTGTAGTGTTTTTCTTCACTAATAATTTTATGTTCATCGAGCGTGTGAATGTTGGGACCTGCGATCGTATAATTGAGGCTACCATAAAATAAAAATTGCTCTTTATTTTGTAATTCTAATTTTCTTACGATGCGATTAGTTTGAGTGAGCGTGGGTTTGCGTTTCGCACTTAAAATATGACTTAAGCTTGAAGCGTGCACACCTAGAAAACGCGCGTAGGCACGCAAAGAATAACGAGAATTAATTCGTCTCTTTAATTCAAAGTGCTCGAGGAGCTTAGTGGCGTAGTAGGGTGTATTCATAGATTGATAATTTATCATGCTACAAAATTTGTAGCACAATAAATTTTTTCACTCTGTATTCATTTCTGAGGTAAAGTAATCATGACTTGATGGATTGTTGTTTTTTTAGACACTACTCAATTTTACTACAGACCACACTCTTGTAAGTAAAACTTGCGGTGCTTCCCTCTTCAATTACTCCAAAAAAATTCACTTTTGATTCTTCATTGCCATAAGGATATCCTATGAAGCGAAACTGAACGAAATGTGTTTGAGGATCAAAAATGGCAAATCGAAACGGAGTTTTTTCTTCTTCCTTCATAATTTTCGCGTAGGAATGTGGATGGAAAGTTTCATGACTAAAAGTCTCACCATCTTTGGTGTAGGATTGCAAATTGCCGTCGTCATCTGTAAATAGATTTAAATCGATTTTGTCTTTTTTTGTTTCTCTATAAGTATGGCAATTCCACTTTATTTCCGCACGGACAGAAATAGTTGTTAAAAAAGCTGAGAATGTTCCGAGAGCGAGTAAACGGATAAAAAATTTCATAATGACTCCTTAAATTTTATTTTTATCACAAAAATCCAAAAACTTACGGCTTGAGTATTTATTTCGCCCGGGCTTTGAAAAAAATTCTTGGACGGAAAAGAACTAGGACTTAAGAAAAAGCGGAGTGGAAAAGATTTATATGGAAATTGACTCGAAATTAAGTTTTTCATCGTCTAATATAGAAGCTCACTAAAACAAATAAAGAGAAAAATTTATGACAAAACAGAGTGGTCCTTTTGAACTATTTGGTATGGGAAACGCCTTGGTCGATTTTGAATTTACCTGTGATTTTGACTTTTTAGAGAAAAATAAAATTAGTCGCTCCATGATGACTCTCGTGGATGCAAAAACTCAGGCCGCTCATTTGGCGTTGCTTGAGGGCAATATGAAAAAGCGTCAGTGCGGAGGATCGGCGGCCAATACCTTAATTGCTTTTGGACAAGCGGGTGGAAAGGCCCACTATGCTTGTAAAGTGGCGGACGATCATTTGGGCCGATTTTACTTAGATGATTTAGGAAAAAATCACGTCCATGCAAGTTTTGAAAAAAAAATGCACTCGGGTACGACCGGTACTTGCTTGGTGATGATCACTCCCGATTCTGAGCGCACCATGGAGACCCACTTAGGAATTACGTCTGAGTTTAGTATTAATGATGTGGACTTAGATATTTTGGCCAAGTCGACTAGTCTTTATATTGAAGGCTATTTGTTCGCGACAGACTTAGGACAACAAGCTGCGATTAAGGCCGAAGAGTTCGCTAGGGCACGCAGCATCGATGTTTGTTTGACGTTTTCTGATGCCTCCATCATCCATGCGTTTCATAAAAAATTTGAATCATTTTTGAAGCAAAAAATTCAACTTCTTTTTGCCAATGAAGGAGAAGCGATTGCCTTTACGGGTTGTCGAGAAATTCCGGATATGGTCAATGCGTTGAAAGAGGTGGCCGAGGAATTCGTGATTACGAGAAGTGAAAAAGGGGCGCTCATTTATAATGGATCAAAATTGTGGGAAATACCGGGGCGAAAAGTGAAGGCGATTGATGCCAATGGGGCAGGAGATATGTTTGCGGGGGCCTATTTGTTTGGTCGTTCCAAAGGATGGGACGTGGCCAAGAGGGGCGAATTTGCGTGTCACGCCGCCAGTGAAGTGATTACCAAATATGGGCCGCGCTTAACGACCGAAGAATTACAAAAAATTTTGGTTCAATATAAATAAGTAACTAAATTCAAGTTTAGGAGTCTGATCATGCTACAAACATCACAATCTAAAAATTCCATTAAAGAAATTTTTGCGACGCCTGAAAAATATGAGCAAAAAGAAATCATCCTCAACGGTTGGGTGAAGTCGGTTCGCAATTCTAAAACTTGCTCCTTTGTGATGTTGAGTGACGGTAGTACCATGACTGATATGCAACTGGTGTTTGATCAATCCCTCGCGCAATATGAACATTTTGCCAAGATGCTAACGGGGCAGGCCTTGTCCGCGACGGGTGTGCTGGTGAAATCCCAGGGTGGAAAACAGCAATTAGAAATGCAAGTAGCGAGTGCCAAACTTTACGGCGAAATTCCTGCGGACTACCCACTGCAAAAGAAAGCGACTTCCTTAGAATTTTTGCGAGACGTTGCCCACGTGCGCGCAAAAACCAATACCATTGGCGCTGTATTTCGCGTGCGTCATGCGTTGGCCTTTGCCACTCACGAATTTTTTCACAAAAATGGTTATTACTACGCTAACACTCCCATCATTACTTCATCAGATTGCGAGGGGGCAGGAGAATTATTTTGCGTTTCCACCCTTGATCCTAAGAAAGGGCCAGTGGATTATTCAAAAGATTATTTTGGAGTGCAAACGTACTTAGCAGTTTCAGGCCAGTTGGAAGGGGAGGCGTTGGCCCTCGGCATGGGAAAAGTTTATACTTTTGGCCCCACCTTTCGCTCGGAAAATTCCCACACGGCGAGGCATTTATCAGAATTTTGGATGATTGAGCCGGAAGTGGCTTTCGCTGATCTCGATGATGTGGCCTTACTTGCGCAGGACTATATTCAATATTTACTGACGACTATCTTGCGAGATTGTGCTCAGGAGTTGGCGTTTTTTGAGCAGCACTATCAAAAAGATTTGGTTTCAAAATTGAAGCACGTGGCCGAAACTCCTTTTAAAAAAATTACTTACACGGAAGCGGTCGACATTTTACTTAAGTGCGGTAAGAAATTTGAATATAAGGTCGCTTGGGGCAGTGATTTACAATCTGAGCACGAACGCTATTTAACAGATGAGCATTTTAAGTCGCCAGTCATCGTGACTCATTATCCTGAGGAGCTTAAATCCTTTTACATGAAAGTGAGTCCCGATCCTAAGACTGTGAATGCTATGGATGTGCTCGTTCCGGGAGTCGGCGAATTAATTGGTGGCTCCCAGCGGGAAGATGATTACGAAGTCCTCGTTTCAAGAATGAAAAAGAAGGGACTAAATCCTGCTGACTATGAATGGTATACGGATTTGCGGCGCTTCTCGAGTGTTCCCCATGCGGGATTTGGTTTGGGGTTTGAGCGTATGGTGATGTATGCGACAGGGATGAGCAATATTCGGGACGTGATTCCATTTCCAAGGTTTCCGGGGAGTGCGAAGTTTTAATTTTTCTTAAATTTATTCATAAACATCTTTTCGATGTCCAATCTTAACAATTAAAACATTATTTTCGTCTGAATCAATTTGATAAATGACTCGCCAATTCCCAACTCTTAATCGCCTGCAACCCTTCAAGCTATATTGCAAGGGTTTTCCAAAACCAATGGGATCAAGTGTTAATTTTTCTTCAATACTTTTTTTTATTCTTTGTTTTTCAGTACTGTTAAGTTTTTTTATATCTTCCTTGACCACCGATTCCAGGTAGGTAATTTTATACACCATCTATTCCCATGCTTTTTCATGTGAGATTTTCTTTTCTTTTTTCTTGAGTCGTTCATCGGCCTTTCTGGAAAAATAGATATCTTCATTCATCTCTAAAGCCTTCTCAATAAGCTCTAACCCAAGCCCAGAGATAGATTTTTTTGTCTTTAGAGAAAGATTTTTCAACGCGGTATAGATCTCATCATCAAGCGTTATATTGACTCGCTGTTTTACTGTTCCCATGATTGTCTCCCAAAAAAAAAGAAAAAATGACAACAGTATAAGTGTATCATTTTTACATCACTTTGTCCAGGGAGGAGCATCTTTAGCATTATTGTGTCCTTCCGGTAATGTGGCCTAAAATTATTTAATTTTTCATGTAAACTGAATATTTTTGAGATAATTCCAAGGTAGCCAAAGCTCTGGAAACTTTTTTACCAACTTTGCATTCTCGTGGAGGGCAATAAGATATTTAAA
>JARXAH010000051.1 GCA_029865945.1 Bacteriovoracaceae bacterium
TGAAACTAACTTAAGTAAACTTAAATTAGCGTTCGAATTTTATTTTGATTTTTGAAAGTATCCAGAAGCATTGCTGCTTCCACATTCTCTCAGAATTGATCGGTTCTCTTCTGTAATCCATACTCAACTGCTTTTACACAGCAAGCACAGATTCTTTACTTTATTTGAATTTCAAAGATCAGCTTTTAATCAACATAACTACAATTGGTGGAGATGACAGGGATCGAACCTGCGACCCTCTGAATGCAAATCAGATGCTCTCCCAACTGAGCTACATCCCCAAAAATTATTTCTTAATTTAAAGGCAGAAGTCGATAATAGATTAACCAAACTTTTGTGTCAATAATTTCTATTAAAAAAATTAAAAATTATTCTAGATCCTTTCTTTTTTCATCAGGTAGGTAAATAAAATATTTCAATATTATAAAAATTACCACTAAGAAGCCTAATACCCATACGGTTGGAAGAAATATTCCCTTCAATTCTACATGATCCAACTTCCATCCCTTCTGCGGGGCTGCTTCAGTTGTTATTAGATCTTGTTTTGATGGTTGCTGTGCTCTCTCAGCATTTTCATCTGCAAGAGTTGAATTCGAAATTAATAGTAATGATGTCGTTGTATATAATTTTTTATTTCTTTTTTTCATAATTCCTCTTATCTAACGATGGATTCCACAACTACAAAAACGGTATATAAAACAGCAAATACGGGTAGTATTGCAATGAACTTCAGCCACATCGCTTCCTCTTTTAAATGCATAAAATAAAAGGCAACAATAAAAACCTTAAATAAGGCCATTGCTGTTTGCAAAAATGCGTTTGTTAAATGTTCATAATTTTGTGATTTAAGATAAAGCTGGGCCAACGTAACAACGATTAAAACCAAAAAAAGACTAAGGTGCATTAATGCACTTTTTTTTGCACTTTCTGGTGAAATCAATGCCGAACCTGTTGCCATAATTGCTCCTTACTTTTTCGTTAAATTCTTAAATACGGTTAATCATTAAACCGATATCAATCATCATTCGATTCACTTCTGAAACATTGTTATGATAAATGCCTCTTACATTAAGACTGCGATCCATAACAAAAAAAGAGCCGGAATGAACGATATCTATGGCCGAAGTATCTTTAGTAAAATGAACGGGTGACTGTTTAAAAGATTGTAATAGTTCTTGAATTTGTAACTCTGTTCCGGTTAAAAATTTCCAAACAAAAGGATTCGCACGGTGTTTTCTCGCCAGTGGGAATAATACTTCGGGTGTATCTTTCAAAGGGTCGATGGTGACCGATAAGATGGAAATACTTTGGCCTAGGCCTCTCACCCTTTTTTCCATATTCTGAGCAGTTTTTAGCATTTCTGGGCATATAGTGGGACACGATGAAAAATGAAAGTGCACTATAGTAAATTTCTTGGCCAAAGAAAGGGAGTTAAACTCCACTCCATTTTCATCTAAAAGAGTAAAATTTTTAACAGTAAATAATACTGAAGGAGGCTCTGGTAAAGGACGAATGACTGAGCGATAAATTGGCGTAAGAAAGGAAAAACCGACCAATATAACCCAGAATAGTTTTTTCTGTACCATGTTGGTGACGAAATCCGAGACATGTGAGGTCACCGATTTATTGTTATTAATGACTACATTCATTTACTTCCAACTTTTGTGGGAGCAACTAATTTCTTCATTAGTTCTTCTCGACTTTTAAAGTCATTCTTATAATCAACCAAACTATTCACATAATAAGATAATGCCCAAACATCTTCATCACTAACAACCCCACACCAAGCAGGCATTCCTGAGCCAGTGACACCTGCACACAATCTTTCGGCAACACCTTTTTCATCAGACGCACTCTTCATTGTATTCCAAGTAAAATCAGGTGGAAGAATTTTTATCTTTCGATCCTTGTATTGATAGAGATAATATTCGGATTCTTGAATCTTTAAATCATACATCGTAGGGTCAAATTCTGAGGCCGGAGTTTGATTGATTTTCATACTCAAAGAATTTAATTCATCTTGAGTTACATAGGCCCGATGGCAGCTCTGACAGTTGGCCACGATATGATAAACTTCCTTTCCTCTTTCGATGGCAAAAGACTTACGAGCTAATCCAAAAGGGTCATTCATCAAGCTGATTTTTTCACCAACTTTTATTTCCTTATTTTCCCAAACTTGAGGTGCAAAAGTTTTTATAAATTGAGTAACGGCGTAGGTCTGCTGATCTGAAATATCCCACTTAAGCATCCCTGTTCCATTGAGGCCATGCTGAATGATTCTTTTAAAATCTTCATCCGTGGGCAAACCACCATCCTTCACTAAACCAAATTTATACAAACCTTGAGTAAAATTCCTTGGAGGTGGTACAGAACCTTTCGCTGCTGGCCCATTACCTTCGCCAGTCATCCCGTGGCAACTCATGCAGTATTCCATGTATACTTGCCGTCCCAAATTGAGTGTCTGGACGGAAACGACCTGATTTCCGTTAAAGATTTTTTCAGACTTAAAACCAGATTCCTCGCATGAAGTTAAAAAAATAAAAAAAAGTAAATAAACCAAACACTGAAATCTATTGGTGAATGATGTTTGCATCATAAAACTCTGCCTTTCCACTTATAAAGGTGCAAATAATCCAATTAGTAATAGAACCCACACCAGACTCAAAAAATGCCAAAACGAAGAGTAAAAATTTATCTTAATTGTTTGTATTTTATATTCATTCTCATTGAGGAAAAAATCTGTCCTAGATTTTCGAATTCTATTTAAGAAAATCAACAAGAAAAAAAGTCCTAACAAAATATGGGCCGCATGTATCCATGTCATGGCTTGCAGAAAAGAAGCAAATGCCCCCGATTCAACGTTGAAACCATGAGTATTCAATTCTCTCCAAAACAAAAATTGAACGGCCAAAAAACAAAATCCTAAGAAGATACTTAACTTCAAAGAAATCCGCGCCTTTTTTAACTTTTCAGGAGTTGATAAGTTTCGCTGAGCTGACCATAAAAATAAAGAACTTAAGAAAATAAATATGGTACTTAAGGTTGGTTTTGAGATCGATAACAATAAAAAAGCAGGTGGCGGCCAAACCACGAAATTATCTCGCATGAGAATTAAGCAGAGCAAAAGAGCAGCAAAAAGCATACCAAAAATTAGCAAACTAATCGTTGATGCAATATTTAATCCATCGATTTTTTGTTGCTCTAAAAACGTTTTTTCATCAATCATACTACCTGACCAACTCTTCAGTTTGATATTGAAAATCTCTTCCAGTTTTTAATAAAGGATTACCAAATTCGTGAGGACCACATTTGACAGTTGGGATCGTATCAAAATTGTGTGTTTTTGGTGGAGACGGGAGCGTCCACTCTAGCGTTCCCACTTGCCATGGATTTTCAACGGCGATTGGGCCTTTCCAAAGGGAATAAATAAAATTAAATAAAAAGGGAAGCTGACCAAATCCCATTAATAAAGCACTCCAGGTAATGAAAGTGTTTAGTGGAATTAGATTTTGCATAAACTCGTAGACAAATGGATTGTATAGACGACGATGCATTCCTGCATATCCAACAACTAACATTCCAAAAAAAACACCATTGAGACCAATCATTGTGATCCAAAAATGAATCTTGCCCAATGTTTCGTTCATCATTCTTCCAAACATTTTCGGAAACCAAAAATAAATTCCAGCAAAACCACCAAGAAGCACGGAGGCGGCCATCGTGTAGTGAAAGTGCCCAACGACGAAATAAGTGTCATGCAAATAAAAGTCAGTGGTGGCCGCACCAAGATAAAGACCAGTCAAGCCTCCAAGACCAAAAACAAAAACGACTCCAAGAGCAAAAATCATAGGCGTATCAAAAGATATAGAACCGCGCCATAAAGTTCCAAGCCAGTTGGCAAAGAAGATGGCAGAAGGAATGGAAATGGTCATCGTGAGAGTCATAAAAGTTTGAGTTAGAAGTGGCGACATTTGCGTCGTAAACATGTGGTGGCCATAAACCAATGTTGATAAAACTGTAATCGCTGTCATCGAAAGTGCTGTTGCCTTTGCCGCAAAGGCTGGCTTACGCGAAAAGAAAGAAAGAAAATCCGAAACCATTCCCCAAGCAGGAAGAATAAGAATATATACTTCTGGGTGACCAAAAATCCAAAAAACGTGTTGGAATAAGATGGGATCTCCTCCCCCAGTTGTTGCAGCTGCACCAGCGAGAAAAAAAGTGGTTCCAAAGACACGATCAAAGACGAGAAGGAGTAGCCCAGCACCTAAAACGGGAATAAATAATGCATTGAGAATGGCCGTTAACCATAATCCCCAAATTGTCAGAGGCATATCAAAGTAGCCCATACCAGGTGCTCTAAAAGCAATAATGGTAGTGATATAATTAATGGCGCCCATGGTTGAACTGACACCCAAAACAAAGAGGGATAAACACCAAAGCGTTTGTCCAGCACCTGGAGAGCCGATTAAAGTACTTAGCGTTGGGTATGAAGTCCAGCCGCCAGCAGCTCCACCGAGAGGTAGAAAAAGCGAGGCCAGCATAAGGACAGCAGAAAGAACGGCGATGTGAAAGGAGAGCAAGTTTAGCAAAGGAAATGCCATGTCTCTTGCGCCTATCATGAGCGGAATACAATAGTTACCAAAAGCACCAATCAGAATGGGAGTAATTGCGAAGAAAATCATTATTGTTCCATGCAAAGTAAAAAGCATAGAATAAGTATCAGGAGGCACAACACCATTGGTATGAGGAAAAAGAATCGGCCCAATTACTGGGAAAGGTTCGCCAGGAAATGCAAGGGTCCAGCGAATGAGAAGGGCCATCATTCCACCAATACCTAAAAAGAAAATTCCGTACCACAAAAATTGTTTTGCGATCACTTTGTGGTCGTAAGAAAAAACATACTTGGTTAAGAATGTTGTCGGCGCCGGATGTATATCATGAGCGTATGTCATAGTTCCCTCAATTAAGTTTCATTAAGTTTAAAGATATTTTAGTTTTGAACTTTTATTTTTACATTTACTTTTATTTATTGTTTTTCCCACTTCCAACCCCAATAATTTTCCACTGTAGAAGGGTCTGAACCATTTTTAGCGAGAACATTCGCTGAAGCTTGCCATTTTTCGAAATCTTCGATTTCCATCACAACTAATTTTGCACCCATTTTATAGTGAGCAGTTCCACACATTTCTGCACAACCAATATCATAGGTTCCCGTCTTAGTTAGTTCTACCCAAAGCCTTGTAACTCGACCTGGGATGGCATCAACTTTATTGCGAATGAAAGGAATATAAAAAGAGTGAATCACATCTTTCGAAGATACTCTATATTCTATTTTTCTTCCTTTCGGTACATAGAGGATGTGGTTGGTTGTGATATCATCATCGGTATTAAACTCCTTATCACTTCCTTCATATCTAAAATTCCACATCCATTGTTGCGCCATAATCTCGACATGAAGTGGATTTTCGTCTGCTGTTGGAAATTTCCAAAAGACCTCTTTAATATCTTTATTGGCAATCCCTGCGATCATGGAGTCGATAGCAAAAAATACTACTAAACCGATCAGTAGAGTTATTTTGAGATGGGCCTTTTTATATCCATAGGTGTAGTAAGGAACTTTATTTCTTTTTGCACTATAGTAATAACAGAAGCCAAATAGGCCGGCGCAAACAAAAATAAATGAAATAGTAATCGAAACCGTAATGTAATCAAACAACCAGTCGGATAAATGTCCATAAGTAGAAATATCGATTGGTCGCTTAAAGGCAGACCAAATGCTCGGTGCTTCAGAAACATTAATTTGAGAAAATAAAATTTGCGAAAGAAAAAAATTGAATTGTTGCATCATCAGCGCCATAGATTTTCCTCTATTTTATTTATTCCAAAAATTTTTAATACCATGCATAGATCCAAATCAGCTGCGCGGGCAAATAAACTAGCGAGCTCCAAAAAATGATTTTAGACCACTGCAAAATGCCGCTATAGTGTTTTGCTTTAATAAAAAATCCTTGGAGGTTGAGAGCTAAAAAAACTAATGAGAAAACGACTGATCCATAAACATAAGTTAAAGACTCAGTCTTACCTAGGACAAAAGGCACAATAGTTAAAATGGTAATTAAGAAACAAAAAAAGAACATTCTTTTTTGGGTAGACCTAAGACCAAGTACATTGGGATAGATTTTAATTCCCGCTTTTCCATAATCAGCCGCATAACGAATAGAGATCGAAAGAAAGTGAGGAATTTGCCATAAAAAAAGAATCATAAACAATAGAAAAGAGAGAAAAGAAATTTCACCCGTAACGCCTGAGTAACCCATCAGCGGAGGAATGGCACCTGGTATAGCTCCAATAAAGACGGCCAAAGGAGTTTTAGTTTTGAGGGGAGTATAAAGAGCAACATAAAGTACTGAAGCGCTAAGGCCAAGAAAAAATGTAAGAAAATTACTGGCAAAATACGTCAACCCAAGTCCAAAACTAAGTAGAGTTGCCCCATAGTAAAAAGCTGAAGTCGGACTAATTCGGCCAGAAGGAATGGCCCGATTGGCAGTACGTTCCATGGTTGAATCAAGCTCGCGCTCCATAAAACAATTAATCACACAAGCACCAGCAACGGTGGCGATAATTCCTAGGAGCAAAAAGATGCATTGAAAAATGTGAACTGGGGCATTGGAAATAAGCACACCCATAAGGCTAGTCATCAAAACAAGAGTGGATAGCCTTGGCTTGGTCAAAGAAAGATAATCCAAAAATGTTCGTTTCATTTTTGATAAATGAGAAAAATCGTTTTCGTTGTTTGAGAAGGCGAGCACATTTAAAAAAGTTAAAAATGTTGTACAAAACAATAGTGCTGCTAATGCTAAGTGTAGTGTTGTAGGCAATACCTCAATGCCACTCGATGCTGTCCAAATGCCAACAAAAACTTGAAAAGAAATAATCGAAATCATGATTTTCCGAACCGGCATCCCTAAAATTAGAAAACTGTTAGGAATGGAACGGTAGAGAAAAATAAAAACGGTTAAAACTCCAAGTCCAAGAATTCGGTGTGTATAATGAAGCCACGCTTCTATTGACGAAGGCAAACCCCATGCGGAATTTTGAATCATATCTTGGCAAAGTAGGCCATTAGACCAACCTGTTCCGCAAGCGCCACCAAGACCCAAATGTCTTATAGCAGCACCCCAAACCATTTGAACAAAGAGGAAAATGAGTGCCAATAGTAAATTTTTTACTAAATTTGAAGGCAATTTAATTTTTTCTTTCGTTAGTAAAATCGGGAAGTTTACTTGATGAATAAAGATTAAAGTTAACAAAAAAAGCATGGAAGTTGCTAAGTGAGCAGTAGAAACATAAGAGGGCAGGAGAAACAAAACGGTCAATCCGCCTAATACTCCTTGAAAAATCACCAAAATTAGGGCGAATAAAAATAAATATTTTCTAGGGTTTGATTTTAAATAAGCAGTGATGAGTAGTATGACACTGATAAATCCCACTAAGCTAGCAAGCAACCTGTGAGAGTGCTCGATGAGTACCCCCCCGACCATCACGGGCATCAACTCTCCATAGCAGAGAGGCCAATCTGGGCATGCTAACGATGAACCGGTGTTATGAACAAAGCCACCCAAACAGATGAGACAAAAAGTTAATAAAATGTTGAGTCTTATTCCCCACTTAATAATCACAAATTCTTTTTCCTTCTTTTGTAGGCCAAATGGTAAATTTTAAAAAGCGGAATATAGCAAAATAAAATAAAGACACCAAGAATGACGAACGAACCTATTCCACTAGGATTTTTAGATGCGCCGCAGTTAGGACAACTTAATGCCTCCCAAGTGGCACACAAAGAGTAGAGCAAAGTCGCATTAAGAATTAATTTCAAAATTGAAACCCTCCCTCTAGATCAAGTAGACAAATGTAAATACTAAGATCCAGACAAAATCGACAAAATGCCAAAATAGACTCGCAATTTCTAGTTTCCCAGAATCACCATGATCGTAGTGCCCTTGATAGGCCAATACGTACTGACAGGTAAGATAGATAACCCCAGATAAAATGTGAAGTCCATGGAAGCCGGTAATTAAGTAAAAGGTAGATCCAAATAAATTATTCCCGTGCAAAAAGTGTGTTAATCCCAAACCGTGAGAAACTAGATGGGTGTATTCATAAGCTTGAATTCCTAAAAATGCGACTCCGCCTACAATGGTGGCCATCAACCAATTGAGCATTTTTGCGCGATTTTTCAAACGGCAGTAGTGAATACTAAAAAACATAGTTAGAGATGTGATATTGAGAATGATGGTGGCAACGCCAGCGAGTCCAAAACCCAAATGTTCAACTGGCGACGGCCAAGTCTGTGTGGAGCGCATGACTGCGTAGGCAAGCAAAAACCCAGAAAAAGACATGGCATCGGTCACTAGAAACATCCACATCGCCAATTTACCAGGAGTCATCGTCCCAAACTGTGGTGATACATAACCTTTATTTACTAAATGATATCCGCCGCCCATAGTGATTTTTCCTTATCTTAAAATCGTATTTGTTCCTTAAAGGTCTTTATATTTAGTTCCTTTAGGGTAATCATTTTGACTCATTTCCAATAAATATTTTACGAGTGCATTAATTTGTTTTTCTGGATTATCATCCAACACTCCGGGAACGGCCGATGTTTTACCGTCATCCCAAAAATTTGGCATTGGCGTATAAGGCAATATAGCTTGAGGATTATTTAACCATTTCTTAATCCACGCTTCTCTCAATCTCATCTTCACTTGATGCAAGTCAGGTCCCTGGGCCGTATCATTTGTGAAACCAGTGGAGTGACAAGAAGTACAAGCTAATTCATTAAATATTTTAATGGCGGCCTCTCTTTCACCAGGCTCCCAATTCACTTTTCCAGAAAGATCCGCAAACATCGTTTGATCACTTTCTGCAGCAAAGTAAGCAACAAGTTTATTTACTTCATCATCAGAAAAATTAAACGATGGCATTCTTATCGTAAGATAGGTTCGGATCGGATGAACATTCCTTAGGAAGTGGTACAACCACTCAGAGTGTACTCTCAATCCTTCCTTCATCAACCAAGGAGGGCCCGCATTTTGGTCATCTTTGTATACTTCGTTCACGCCAGCGATGTGTCCTTCTATATTATGACATCCGTAACAATTATATTTAGTGGCCACTTTTTTACCTTCTTCTGCAATGGCCTCTCTCGCATTCAAAATTTTCTTACCGGATGCAGGCACGTAATCATTGACGAGGCCAAGTAAAAATCCCGTGATGCTTGTAATTTCCTCTGGGTTAAGATAGAAATTCGGCATTTTTGTTAGATCTTTAAATTTCTTAGGAACACCCAAATCCCACCTAGAGGGTTGCTCTAAATGATTGGTAATCCAATCATGTCTTGTGTGCGGAACTTGTTTTTGTTGACCAAATCCAAACTGCTCAACTGGCTTACTACCGACTGCTGAAAGTTCAGGCCCGATGGGTGGCATACTTTCGTCAAATCCGGCAATCTGGTGACAAGAGTAGCAGCCGTATTTGGAGATACTTTTCTTACCGAGTGCTAGGGTGCGTTCTTCTTCGCTTAAGGCACTTAATTTTAATTTTGCTGCCGCTTCCGTTTCAAAAGTTGAGAAGTCTTCAATTAATAATTGATCTCGCATTTTCGGATTTAATATTTCAAACTTGAGTGATTCAAAAGTTTTATTCTTCAAAGATAACATGTACGCAGTAAGGTCATTGGCCTCTTTTTCTGTGAGGCGAAACTTAGGCATGATCGTATTTTCTTGATAGTGAGCTGGTTTTAAAATCCAAGATTTAAGCCAATCTCCACTCACTTTAGAACCAATACCTGTCAAATAAGGCCCACTCATATTGGCCGTTTTGCTATAAGGTTCATCTATGCCTTCGACCTGGTGACAGCCAATACATCCGATGGTTTGAATAAGATGTTTTCCATTTTCAGCATCACCAGAAGTATATTTTGCAAACGGAGTATAAGATTCCGAGTTTTTATATAAGTACTCAACCATGGAATTTACTTCTGCCACGTTGAGCGCCATAAATTCAGGATTTGAATTATTGGCCTGGTTAAAGAAAGCTGGCATTCGCGATTTATGATTAAAAGAATGGGGAGACCAAATCCAATTTTTAGTAAATTCTGGCGTAATTTTGCCAGCGATTTTTAATAAACTAGGTCCCGGTTTAACTTTGTCGGCCCATCCTTCAATTTTGTGGCAACCATAACAACCATAATTTTCAATGAGACGTTTACCCTTATTGAGCTTATGGGCCATTGGTAAGTACTCAACTCCTTGGTGACACTTGATACACATTCCTTCTGCGTACTGAAGCGGAAGCATGGGTTGAGGAACTTTGTGGGGTTCATGCCATTGATATTTTTTTATCCAATCTTGTTTTTGTTTTTCATTTTGAGGAACGTGGGCAGCGGAATTGAAATCATTTACCCGGTGTCCTTCGCCGCCGTGACAAGACGTACAGCCAAACTCTTTCAGAGGGTGTTTGGAATCTGGCCCTGCCGCAAGGGTATCAACATGAGGGTGAGTTTTATAAGGGTTTTCTTGATTTTCAAAGCCTTTTTGATCAATGAAGACGTGACAGGTAGTACATCGATCCACTTTAGTGGTTTGTTGAAAATATCTGTCGTCCGTTAAGCGCTTAAGAACGACTTGTTTAATTTTAACCGTGGGATCTAAGTAATCTAAAAAAGGAAGATTTCGAAGGAGCCATACAAAGGATTTAGAATTTAAATTGGCCGCGACGGTGAGCCTGTCTCTTGCTCCAATAATTTCTTTAATTTTCTTATCTATCTCCATTTGAGAATTTTTAATTTCAAGGAGCTTTTTATTGAGCGAATTTTCCTCTGATTGAAACGCTTTTAATTTGTCTCGACCAAGATCAAAATTAGCTTGCGCCTCTTTCATTTTTTTATAGTAAATTTCTGCTTTCTGAGTTTCCTTAGCAACGTTGTAGTGCTCATAATTAAATTGATATTCACCCGATTTTGATCCCCAAACACCATTAGTCATATTTTGGGCGTAAATCTTTTTTTCTACTTCGCCAATTTCTCTTTCAATTCTACTTATATCTGTGGCCTTGGATTCTAATTCTTGCTCAGCTTGCTTGAGTGAGGTTTCAAAATTTTTTAGCGCCACTTGATCAATATCTTTTGAAGTGGCAGCAATTTGGTCATTAAGGTGCTGCTGTTTAATATCGATGGCCTTTAATTGAACGGCCTTCCAAGGTCTAAGATAATCATCAACAAACATCCACAAAACAGCAAAAAGTAGCAATACCGCCAAAACAGCAAATACTTTATTTAGCTTTTTGGTGTCGTACGCCATTCCAGGTTCTTTCTTCATTTTTATTTATCCTAAATAATTGGCCAACTTATTATATGTTCAACTCGAACTCTGGCATGAAAACAATATACTTAAGATTGATAAACCATCTTAGGTACATTTTTAATGGTAAACTCATCATCGTTAGTACCAAGAAAATGAGAAAATAATATCTTGCTTTGCCCATCGTAATGAGAAATTTTTGGCCAAATTTTCTGGTAATAAAAACAGGTACAAAAGTGTAATAGATGGCCACAAGTATCAGTCCTAAAAATTCTCTGGCAAAAATATTTTTTGGTAGAGGCATATTGAGGAACTTAATCCAAAAAATTTCCGATAGGTTAATGTTATTGGCAGCAACAACTTTGTGGGCATCCCAAAATTCAAATGGGCCATAAAATGTCCAGTTAGGGCCACGCAAAAACGTTCCAATAATGATAAGGAAGATCCACAACAATAACCAACCAAACAGAAAGGAAGTTATGGCGAACTTGCGATCTTTAAAAGAGTAGTATCCATTCCCTTTGGGATTGGTATCGATATAGGGAATCGCAATCAATCCTACAACAATGAGTACTGGCAAAGTTACTCCGGCGATCCAAGGATCAAAATAAACCAACATTTCTTGAAGACCTAAAAAGTACCAAGGGGCCTTTGCAGGATTGGGCGCCCAGGTGGGATTGGCCGGCTCTTCAAGCGGTGATTTTAGTAATATTGACCAGGCGATCAAAAAAACAGTACCCGCAATAATGGCAAATAATTCTGTATAGACTAGGTTTGGCCAGGCCCAAACTTTTTCACGATTTTCTGGAGTTCCTTCGACCGGTGGCTCACCTGCGGCCATTCTTTGATCATTGATTACCCCTTTGTGAATGGCAAACCATGTCGACCAAATGACAAGTGCTAATAAAAAGATGATCGGTACGTTATCGGGCCAAATAACAATTGATAGAAAAACAGGGTCTAAACTCATCCATCCGAAAATGATTAAAATTAAGATAAGAGCGATGGTTGCAAATTTTTTGCTGGCCACTACCTCAATGTGCTTGATGCCTAAAAAGAAGAAAAAAATAATTCCGGTAAAACTAAAAACCGGATCTGAAAGATAATTGATTATGGCCTTCATTCATTTTCCTCAAACACAAACATACAAAGATACAAATTTATTCAACACAATACTTAATTTCAAAACTTCTTAAGAACATTTTTAAAGAGGAGCTGAAATTCCCCCATCCTTACGAACTCGCCAGAAGTGAACAGCAATTAAGACGGCCACAACCACGGGAATGAAAACACAGTGCAAAATATAAAAACGTAGCAGTGCCGCTTCACCAACGAAACGTCCACCCAGCAACTGAAATCGAACATCATTTTTATCAGAAACGAGGGCAAAATCACCAATTTTTGCAAACGCAGCCCCGGGCCCGCCATTACCTAGAAAAGGAGTCGCTTTTGCCATGTTAGATCCTACCGTAATGGCCCAAATGGCCAACTGATCCCATGGAAGTAAATATCCTGTAAAAGAAAGCAACATCGTTAACACTAAGAGAATAACACCCACTCCCCAGTTAAATTCGCGAGGTGGTTTATAAGAACCGGTCATAAAGACGCGGAACATGTGAATCCAAACAGTGATAACCATAGCATGTGCGCCCCAACGATGAAGCTCTCGCATGATTCCTAGGGGAACGTGCTCGCGCAAAGCAATAATATCGTTGTAGGCATACTCGGCCGTGGGACGGTAATAAAACATTAACAAAATACCGGTGACCGTGAGGGCCAAAAAAATAAAGAAAGTTAAACCACCCATACACCATGTGTAACCAAGTTGAACGCCTGATTTTTTTAGCTTAATGGGATGTAAGTGCAAAAAAACGTTACCTGCAACAACAGCAGCACGATTCCTCGCATTGTTTGGTGGGCCATGGCGAAAGATAGATTTCCAAACTTGGGTTTTGGAAACTTTTTCTACAAATGATTCATTATCGGCCATATAACTAGTGCTCCTATCCTAAGAAAGACAAATTTCTTTTCAAAAAATCAAACGGATATATAAGAATCCGGATTGCTCCACTCGCCTTTTTCGTAACGAAAAACTCGCGTTTTATCGACGATGGCATTCCCAGTGGCGTCCAGAAAAACTTTATATCTCTCGAGAGGTCTAGGTGCAGGCCCCTCAAAATTAATTCCGTTGGGATAAAATCCTGAACCGTGACATGGGCACTTGAATTTTCTTTCGGCTGACAACCAAGTTGGTACACAACCTAAGTGAGTACAGATGTTGGACATGGCAACGAATTTTCCATCGCTCTTAAAAATCCAGACCCCGTAGATTTTTTTCCAACGCTCGTCTACGCCCGTGTCGTATGCTTCCGGTCTGCCAGCATTAAAATCCATCGCTGGTTCAAATACAACATTGGGATAAAGATAACGAAAAATGAGACTTAGTACTCCTCCAACGGATGCTGACAAAGCAATAAATCCAATGGAAAGGTAACTAAAAAATTCCCGTCGATTAATACTAGATTTTTTTTCTACTTCTAAGGCCATGTCCGCGTTTCCTTAGTTCATATTTTAAATACTGATTCAACTACAATATTAAACGAATACAATTTTTTAGATAGAGTAGATAACGTTAATCTATGTCAAAAAAAAGAAATGGTATTTTGATTCCCATTATCTAGAATAATTAAGATTTTTTCAACATGATTAGTAGTTCTAAAATTTTCATATTCACAACGTTATCTTTTTCTAATTTTTTGAGCTCACTAAGTAAATCAATAAAGTATTGATGAGGAGTGATGTTGTGCGAAAGGAGTGTGTTGATGGAGGAAAGAAAGTTCAATTGTAATTGCTGATATTGGTTGTTATCAATTCCCAGCTTTTGCATAACCTCTTGACGACTTTCAAGCTTCCAAAATTCTCGAATGTTTGAAATCCCTTTGGGATTATTAAAATAAACAAGTCCAAGAGCAGCGTGAAGAGATTCAAGTCCAATGCTTGCTGAGGAGCTGCTGACGAGAGATTCAAAATAAGGGACCTCTTCTGTTTTCTCGCCTTGCGCGAGAGTGATGATGGCAACTTGTTTGAGGCCTCTATCTTGTGTTTGATGCATCAAAAGTTGTAAAGGTTTCCAAGGAAATTGGGGAGAATTTTTAAAATTGATGGAAAGTTTTCCTAGGCCGACCACACCACTAAATTGCACTTGAGGGTCTGGATCCGTAAGGGATTTTTCCAACCAGGGAAGCACAGACTCGTGGTTAATAGAGGACATCGTGACGATGATAAAATTTCTGGTGCGAGGATCTTGTTGTTGAGATTTATAAGTCGCTCCTAGCTGTTCAATGAGCCAGGGAATGTCTTCCTCGGGAATATGGGAGGAATTAACATACTTAGATAATTCATAGGCCGCGACCCATTTGTTACCAAAAGTTTTACTATCGAGTTCTTCGACTAATGTTTTATAGTCCCCTGATTTTGAGATAAGTTTGGTGAGCGCAAAAAAAAGGAGCGATACTCCTATAAGAATAAAAATGGGCATGGACCATTCTGTCCACCAACTTTCGCTGATGTTTTCAGAGTTATTTGACATGTCAGAATTCCTTGATTGGCAGTGATTCAATATAGCGATAAATTCCCATAATACCAATCCCTCAATGTTCGCTTTGGAAAAAATTTATGTCTTTTCTTCTTCAATTTTTGCTCTCGCTCATCACTTTTTTTGGCTGGTTTACGGCCGCTGTGGCCTACGGGTTGGTTCCAACAACTTTGTCTCATATCTTGCTCGCGGTCCCTTTTGTCATTGTCTTAATTTTTGTTTTGGCCTTCGTCATGTTTTATTTTATGGGAGTAAGGCAATTAGTCGTCAATGTGATGCATGGCCTACAAACTTCCAACCGCGAACAGTTAGGTCAATTTTTTTCCTGCAGCGACGAGGAAATTCCCAAAGACTTAACACCCTACTTGAGTAAATTGAATCGATTTTATTATGTGGTGAATCAGGCCAAACGAAAATCTATCCCCTGGTGTATTTTGATTTTGATATTAGGAATCTTGGCCTTTTTACTGGGGGCGGCCCATCATACACAAGTAGTTGATAAATCCATTCACTTAGGTGTGGTGATTGGATATTTAGTGGCGTCAACACTGGGATGGGTTTGGATGATGAAGTATTTGCGAGAAGCCAATAAGACTCTCAGACAAGTAAAAGAACTTTTTGGCCTAAAATCCAATCAGATGTAGCCCAAGAGATAGGTTTGTTTTGAGCAAAAAGTGGGTACGAAAGTGGGCGGTATTTTTTGAAAATTTAAGTTGAGAGAGGGGTTTTTAGAAGTTTTTCCGTCACATGTTAAAATAGAAGTTGATGGGAACACAAATTTTTTTATATTTTCTGATCATTATATTCGTATCTAGTAACGCAGATGCCAAAGATCAACTGGTGTCACCATCTTTTTCCCCACACACGGCCGTGTTCTCTCATTTTAAAGAACGTGAAATCAAGGGACAATTAGCTCAGTCCCAAGAACTTAAAGATTGCCAAGATAAAGCCAAAGTTAAATACCCAGATCAAAATGATATGATTTCTAAAGGATATGCAGAAATCAGTTCCTGTTTCAAAGAACAAATCGACAGGCTTCCAAAAGAAAAATTAAAACAACTAGAAGAATCGCTCGGATTAAAAAAATTTGGTCTCATTAAAAGTAAAGAATCAGAAAAAATTGGCGAATATTTTTCGAAGTTAATCCAAGAAGCATTTTTACTTAACGTCGCAAATGATACGAAAGGTAAACAGCTAAACTATCTCAATCATCAGCAAGTAAATCAGATTTACCATCAGATGATGACTCAGCAATTTTTCAATGAACTTTCTAGCTATTGTTTAAAAGATTCTCAAACTAAAGAACAATATAAAATCACAAAATCAAGTAATGATGAAATGCTAAAGATGGAAGATATACTTCAACTTGATCCAACCCAAGTAAATAAATTTTTCAGCGAATGCTTAGTCGAAGTCAATGAGGCCTGTGGGAAAAAGGGAACTACCAATCAAAATCATGCTGGTTGTGCCTTTAACTCAAGAATGCGGGATTACAAAAAAATTACTAAGCATTTAGAGAAGGCGAATAAAGATTTTACTCAGTGGGCCGCTGAAAATCCTAATACCACGATTTGGCAATTTGCCGTTCAAAATTCCAGTAAGGCCGGCCAAATTTCTCAAGACAAGATCGATAAATTGACAAAAATATCGAGCACGCAGTTTGTTGATGAAATGCATGGTGAAAGACAAAATGCCTTAACCAAAACGGCAACTAATTTTGATGAAAAATGCGGACCACAGGGCTCTGATAAAGATTGTGAAATGTTAATTGAAAAAGGTTCTCAGGAATCTCTGGGTGAGTTAATGATGAATCAAGAATTACAATATCTCGCGAGGGAAAAATTGTTGGACGAAACGAAAGGCGCTGATGAATTAAAAAAGATGCTGGAAGATGAATCCATCACATCCATTATAGGTAAAGATAAGTTAGAAGAATTAAAAAATTCTAATGATGCAGGGAAAATAAAAGAATTTTTACAAGAACACTTAGTGCAATCCAAGCTCGCGATTAAAGAGATGATAAAAAAGCGATTGGAAACCATCGGGCTGTCAAAAAATGATCAGATAAGAACAGCAACGCAAAAAATTCAAAATATAAGTAAAGAACTTAAAGATCGACCGGGTGAATATAGCGCTATCGTTTTTTTTGCCAATGTCATTAGTTCAATACCCACTTACATTAAGGGGGGACAAAAACATACGGACAATTTTAATACAGAACTTGCTAGCTGGAAAAATGATACAACATTGCAGTCAAAATATGGTGGAGTTGGTCTAAAGTGGTTAACTGATTACGCAGCAGCTGAACACGGAAGAGCGCCGGCCTCCTCTGGCAGTGAGGATTCGGGAGTGATTGATGATGAGGGGCTCGATTCTTTTACTCTGGATAAAAAACAAGATGCGAACGCTGCTCCTAGTAATTAACCTGAGCTCGGGAAATCCGTCGGTCTGCTGTGTCGCAAGAACTGCTCTCTTCTTGCGGCTTGGTTTTCACCAAGCCTCAGTCGGTCGCACTTCTGCTCCTTGCATACCTCGGATTTGCCGACTCAGGGTTTTCCAGCAATAAAGTTCTGATGTTTTTCACCGAGCTGAGGTTAATTAAATTTCCTTAATCCAAACGAAAACTTTTTCTTTGCCTGGAGGAGAAGGGCGAGAAGATTTACTTATATAAACATTTACCGAATCCGTTGAATTTAACTCACGAACAAAAGATTCAATATTTTTTGAAGGCACGTGAAGATTAAAAAATACGCCGCCAGGAATTTCATTGCCTACTAACTCGTTGGTCACGGGAGAAATTTCAAATTTTTTTACTAAATCTAAGATTTTACTTTTAGAGGCAAAGATATCAGAGGACTTCACTAGCAAACGATAGGATTTATAAAATCCATACTGCGTATCTCTAAAATCATCCTCAGAATTGCTAAAACTAAAAATACTATACCGATCGCCTTGCTTTTGACCGAAGTCCACGGTGGTGGCCAAAATATCAGTTTCAGGCGTGAGGAAGTCGGGAATGTTTGGATTATTGAATTTTGTTTGAATGTTTTTAAACTCATCTACGGAAAGCTCTATCTTTCTTTTTGCGGGGGGAACTTGAGTTTTAAAAACTAGTTTCGTGTCGGGTGCAGAGTGATTAATTTCCAATGCGGCAATTTCTTTAAGTAAGTAAGATTGATATATCTTAGAGAATTTATTGTAGCTAAAAATGAAAAGCACGAAAATAAAAAGAATGATGGTTGTTTCTCTAAATACTTTACCCCACCAGCCATAGAATAAAGGGATCGACTTTTGCTCTGGAATTTTCTCATCAGAGGTTATACTTGAGGCCGTTACGGTTGGAGGAGGAAAAACCGTATTTTGATTCAACTGCAAAATTTGTTCAAACTCTCTATACCGCCAAAGGTGACCTACACTAATTGGATGAGCTGAATGAACGGCTTGATCTTGATGAGTATCTAAATTCATATCTCGAAATAAAAAAGAATCCCCTTGATAAATCCACCTTCCTAGGTAAAAAAAATCTTGAATCGAAGTGGACTTGTGGGGATACAACTTTAGGTAAGTGGAACGTAACGAAGTGATAATAAATTTTTCTGTTAACCCCAGATGCTTGGCGATCAATGGTAAGGGTTGCTTTAGTTCAGAATGAAGAAAGAAAATAAAAATATTAAAAAAAACTTCGAACACTTGTCTCACTAGAGGGTGAGTACTCGATTCACAATAATTTTTTAAAATTCTTCCTTGCTCCATCCAACTTAAATCGGATTGCAAGTAAGTTTCAAAGAATTTCTTGGAATAAGTATACTTTTGAGAGGTGGGAAAAAATTTCCCTATAAAGTGAGTTGAAACCATTCTTTCGTGATCATGATTTAAACTTCTTGATTGATCTTGTGTCGCCGTTATCTCCATGGATACATTCTCAGGTTTTGTTTTACCAATGACAATAAACGCAAATTTCGTAGGCTTTTTTTGCCCCGATTTAACAAATTAATAAATACGCTTATTCTTAATAATAGTGGGATTTCTTTCTAACTCTAACGGAGGTTACCGGTCCATGGCAAGCATAAGAACATCTGAAAGCGACCGTGCCATAGGTCAAAACCAAACCGAACAAGCTCATCAGCTCAGACAGGAACGAGTCAACCATGCTCGAGAGCTAAACGGTATCAAAGAAAAACAAGAACTAGAAAGAGATCGCATGGCCAGAGACTACGACTTGAAACTAAGCAATGAAAAATCTCAGTTTGAAAATTCCATTAATAATGTTCGAAAAAAATATGAGGATTTAATCGCAGAAGAAAATAAAAGATACGAAAAGACACTGGGTGATTTAAAGGCCGTTCATGATGAAAAAGTCGCCGAGTTACAAAAAAATAACACGGATCAACTTAGTGATGTTGAAAAGATGCGAAGAGATTTTATGGCCGAGTACAGAAGAAAAGTAGAGACAGAGAGGCGAAAAATTTAATTTTTGATTTTAATTTTAATTCTAATTCAAATTCTAATTACTACCTAGATTGGGGACAAGCATGGAAGATATCATCATTAACGGAAGGGCCCAGGTCATAGAACTTTTAAAACTATTACCTGATGAAAATAAATTAAAAATCTTAACCATTGTTAAACAAAAAAATCCCAAACTTGCCAAAGAATTATTAATGTACACGGTTACGTTTGATACTTTCATGGGACTGAACGATAGCAGTTTAGAAATTGTATTGCCCTATATTAGTAATAAGATCTTAGCACTCTCACTTAAGAGCATTAAAAATGATTTCCAGCGAAAAATCTTGAAATGTCTTACGAGAACAAGAGCACTCGAAGTTTTTACTACTATCAAAAATGATACAAGTACTTTTCAAGATACATTAAAGGCGAGAGAAAAAGTGGCGCAAATTTTAGGCTCCCTCTATCAAAGTGAATTGCTCTAAGTCATTTACATCATAAGATAGTAGACCATCCGCAACACCGAAGTCTGTGCAAATAACATCCCTTGGTTTGCCAATTTCTAAAAATTCTTTAAATAAAATCATGGCCCCAAGAATACTTCTGCTACGAAATCCAATAAAAGGATAATGATCTAAAAATTGATGGGGAGTATAATTTTGTTGCATCACTTGCTTTAAAAATTTAAGAATTGCAAAAGTATTTAGGGAACATCCGTGTTGGGAAATTTCACTAACTAACGGCCCAACACCCATCATTTGGAAAAATAAATTAATAGATCCGTAGGTGCAAAGGACTGTGGAATCTGCCACAAAATCAACGCAACCATAAATGTGTGTTTGAAGGTCCGCGATGGAGAAAGAATTCTTTTCTATGAGCGAAGAAATCACTAAGCCCCCATAAGGGATGCTCATGATTTGGGGAGGTGTGCCTCGGCTTGCTATTTCCGTAGAAGCTCCCCCAAGATCAAAATAGCTGAGAGATTGGGACTGAATTTGCATTGACGGCAATAACGGCATCAAACTGAGCGCTCGCATCGCCAGCAAAATCTCTGCATGAGGAGTAATGATATGGACTTGAATATTTAATTTAGATTTTAAAGAATCAAAAAAATTTTGTGCCTCTTGAAAACCGATCCTGGCAGCGGCCGTAGCAACCGCCTTTATTTCAGTTGGTGGGATATGAAATTTTTTACAAATTTCTTTAAATTCACTGATCGTTTCAAAAATTAATCTTAAGGCATCTGTGCTCAAAACCCCTTTGGTTGGTAGAGTTGCCGCAAGGCCTGTGGTGACGACTTTCTTGTACTCGGTCACAAATCCTGTAGAAAGTATCGAGCGGGAGGCGATAATCAAAGTAATGCTATTTGATCCGATATCAATGGCGGCAACATTTTGATTAGGGTCAGATTGCATAGGAACTCACAGGGTTTGAAATTTCCAATTTGATGAAGAGAGAGAATCTTGCAATAATTTTCCTTGATAAAAGGGTTTAACTTTAGCGAATGAGGGTTTCTGAGAAAATATCTTAATATCAATATCAGATTCGTTTTCATTCTTCGTAGCTTGCAGATAGAATTTTTTACTTGCTTGCAATTTTGATCCTACTAATACCGCCTGCAGTTGAAATTGCGTTGGACTCCACTGGGCATTAATCTCTGCGCTACTGCATTCAAAAGGAAGATTAAATAGACTTTTTCCCTTTTCGCGAGGAAGCATTGTGCTCAATTCTTCAGCAAGTTTAGGGAAATGAAAGGAGGAATTCTTAGATTTAATTTTTAATTCGATGGATTGATGCTTTTCATCTGAGAAGCTCGCAATCAGAGAACCATTCCATAATCCGGAGAGGATAATATTATTTTTTAGAAGCACCCAAGACCATAAAGATCCTGGCGAATTTTGCAAACTCAAAGAAAGCAGTAAAGACTTGAAAGGGCCATCTTTATTGTCTTCATTATTTCTAAAAATAAGTTTTCCGCTAGTGTGAATTTTTTTATTTTCAGCATTCTGTATTAACAATTCATAGAAAGAAATACCTTCTTGGGAAATCTTAGCTTTAGAAATAAATTCCTGTTTTTGATTTTCTACTAAAAAATTATCAACGTTCAGCTCCCAAGGGATTTCTCCATTTGATAAACCCAAGAGTTCCATTTTTTTAGGAAAAATTTCTGTACCCAATGTTTTTACTAAACTATTTAGCGGAGAAATGCCTGTATTCAACAGTTTTGAGATCGAAGTGCCTTGACCGTCTAATTTATTATGTGTGGAGACGAGCGTAGAATCTTTTAAAAACAAGGAGTGATAAATATTTTCCTCCAACATAACGCCACTAAGATCGGGAATGATTCTGGTTTTCAGATAAAGTAACTGCGCGCCAGGTGGAGAAGTATTTTCAATCGTTTTGATAGAATACAAAACTTGGGAATTCTTATTATCCTTGAGAGCAAAATCTATTTTTAGTTTATTATTATTTTTCGATATACTTGTTTTAAACTTCGCAGCAAAGCTCGAATTAGAGTCATAGTTTTTTAAATTTTCTGGATCATTTTTAAATAGGTAGTTTTCTAAGAAATTTTTTTTAATTAAATTATTTTCTAATTCTAAATAATAATTTGCATGGTCATCCATGGTGAGAGAGCCTTGAAATCCACCGCTCTCTTCATTGGTTTTTTGCCTTAAGTTAAAAACGAGTCCAGAGGAATGAGGCTTAGCGGAATTTGCTGAAGTGGCGGAGGTGGCCGAGGTGCCAGAATTGGCAGAAGAGGCCAAGAGGGGCGTTAACTCCCAACTCCACTGAGAAAAAATATCCCAAGGTGACTTAACAACTCGTACAAAAAACTTAAAATTACTTTTATTGCCCGCCAAAAAATCGAGCAACTTAAACTCACCTGTTACGTGCGTCGTCCAATCCGTTTGGTTTTGCTTAAGAAAATTTCCTTCAACTGTTGTTTCCAGTGCCATGACGTTGCGAAAATTAATGTCTCGAAGAATGGTATTTCGAAATTCAGAAATTTGAATTAGGCCTTGGTTTTGTGAAAAACTTTGATCATTTTGAGCATTTTGAGCATTTTCAAAAATGATTTTAGTAAAGTTGGCATTAAACTTATTGTTGCGAATTAAGGTAGGAAAATAAAAAGAAAGATTAGATTTTCCAAACAAATCGGAAATCGTATTCTTTTTTTGATAATCAAAATTTGTAACGACGACTTTGTCAGCGGAAATCTCAATTTTTCGCCCACCCAATAAAAAAAGGATAGGGACTCTGACTTTTAAATTTGTAAACTCAAGCCGCTGAAAAGGAAATTTTTCCCGCATTTCTGGAAGCACCGAAATCGTAACCTTATCTAGATCATATTTTATTCGAGATGAAAGTTTAAATTGCGGCCCACCTAACTCTACTTGAAGATAGGGAAAATTATTGTGAATCGTATTAACAACTCCGCGCTGAAAAATACTTCCATCAAACTGATTTTTTAAAATAAAATAAGAGGTAGGGATAAAAAAAAATAAAAAACCCACTACGATCCAAGTAATAAATAATTTTTTCTGCCGCACGACTACTATTGAGTTCATATATCCTTACTATTGTTGATCGATTAGTTTCTTTAAGAGCTCTGTGGCCAATTGTGCATTGGCCTTGCCACCGGTTTGTTTCATCACTTGGCCAATAAAAAAACCCACCATTCTTGCATTGCCAGATTTTATTCCCTCAAGTTCCTTGGGATGATTGAGAATTAATTTCTCTAAAATGGACTTTAACTCACCTTCATCGGAAGTTTGCTCAAAGCCTTTGCTGGCGATGATTTCGCTGGGAGATTTTTTTAAATCAAACATTTCCGCAAAAACTTCCTTGGCCTGTTTGTGGGAAATTTTTCCTGACTCTAGGATGGAAATTAATTCTACTAATTCCTTAGGTCTGACCGGTGAATCATTTATTTCTTTATTATATTCATTGAGAAAACGAAAGAGTTCCGTCAAAATCCAGTTGGCAATTTTCTTGGCATAATTTTTTGGATCAGAAGAATTTCTCACGCATTCTTCAAAATAATGAACGATATCAAATGACTGTGAAATTAGACTGGCATCATAATGATTTAATCCGTAATCGGATTGCAACCTGTTTTTAATTTGGTCTGGCAGTTCAGGTAATTGAGACAAAATATCTTTGACTTTTGAGCTCGCAATAAAAATCGATGGCAGATCAGGTTCAGGAAAATAGCGATAGTCATCAGCGTCTGACTTCGTACGTAGCAAATAAGTTTTACCTTCTTGCATATTAAAGAGCCTAGTTTCTTGAAGAACCTTTCCCCTAGATTTCAAAAGATTTGCCTGCCTGATGGATTCATAAATAATCGACTTTTCCACATTCTTGAAACTATTTAAATTTTTAACTTCGCACCTTGTCCCTAGTTTGGTGGCACCTTTGGGACTCAAGGAAACGTTAACATCGCACCTGAAATTTCCATCTTGTAAATTTCCTCTACAAATATGGAGATGCTTAAGAATGGCATGGAGTTTTTTTAAGTAAACTACGGCGTCATCAGGATGATGAAAATCGGGAGCGGTGATGATTTCGAGGAGCGGAGTTCCACAGCGATTATAATTGAGAAGAGAGTAATCTTGGTGGTGAGTAGACTTCCCCGTATCTTCTTCGATTTGAATGCGTTCAATTCTTATGATTTTCTTTGAGTCTGTATGATCCCATTCCATTTTCGCATCAAAGACGATGGGATTTTTAAATTGGGTAATTTGGTAGCCTTTGGGTAAATCTGGATAAAAATAATTTTTCCGATCAAAATTTATTTTGGGAGCAATTTTTCCTTCGAGGGCAAGTCCTAAGCGAATCGCTTTATTGAGAACTTCTTCATTTAATACCGGCAAGGTACCTGGGTGACCGCTACAAATTTCGCAGACATAATGGTTTTCATAGGCCTGCCCAACACTAATGGGGCAAAAGCACCAAACTTTTGTTTTGGTATCCACTTGGGCGTGTACTTCCAGTCCCATAGTTAAATCAAATTCTTTTAAGACGTCGTCTAATGATTGAAACGATGTGGAAATCATAAAAAGTCCTTCCAATGATTTTTGGCCCCATGATCAATGGGCAATTCCAGCTCCAGGTTTCTAGCAAAGGCAAGGAGCTCTTGATCGGAAAAAGTTGGCCCAATGAGTTGCATGCCCAGCGGCAATCCTTGAGAGCTAACTCCAGTGGGGAGCGCAATCGCAGGAACGCCGGCCAAATTTACGGGGATAGTAAAAATATCATTCATATAATCTTTGAGTGGGTCCATGGGGATTTTATTAAATTGGCGCTTTAAAAAAGCAGTGGAAGCGCAAACCGGGGTAAAGTAAAAGTCACACTTCTGAAAGGCGTTTTTAAAATCATTCCAAATCAAACGTCTCACTTTTGAAGCTTTCGCAAAATAATCCTCACTATAACCCGAAGAGAGGGCAAAGGTTCCAATGAGAATACGGCGCTTAACTTCCTCGCCTAAGGATTCGCTTCTGGATTTCACAAAGAGGGATTCTAAGTTGGGAGTTTTGGGAGTGCGGTATCCATAAACAACTCCATCATAGCGGGCCAAGTTGGCGCTCGCTTCTGCAGGGGCCACGAGATAATAAGTGGCCACAGCGTGTTCAAATGAGGGCATAGGAATTTCTACGAGCTCAATTCCCATGGACTGAAAATGTTTCATCCATGAAGCGCCCACTTCCTGAACCTCAGGGTCACAAGAATTCCAAAGAGCAGGATGAAATCCAATGGTCTTTCCTTGTAGTCCTTTCTTTCCAGTTTGTTGCTTGATGACATCTACCCATGAATGCTTCGATTGATAGACTTGAGTAGCATCGCGGGGATCACTCTTGGAAAGTTCTTCCATTACTACCGCAATATCTGAAACATCGATGGCGAGCGGTGAGGATTGATCCAAACTTGAAGCGTAAGCAATTTGGCCGTAACGAGAAACAACACCATAACTGGGTTTAAAACCGACGAGTCCACAAAAACTTGCAGGCAATCTCACCGAGCCGCCCGTATCAGTTCCGATACTAAAGATCGATGATCCCTCGGCCACACTTGCGGCAGAACCACCACTAGATCCACCGGCCACGTGCTGGGGATGACCCGGCAAACTCACCGCACCAAAAGGTGTATTCTCATTGGTCGATCCCATTCCGAATTCATCACAGCCCGTTTTACCAACTAAGACAGCTTGAGAGCTTTGTAGCTTTTCTGAAACGTGCCCATCATAAGGAGGAATATAATTCGCAAGGTGGGCAGATCCTGCGGTGGTGCGAATTCCTTTGGTAATAAATAAATCTTTAAGTGAGAAAGGAATTCCGTGTAAGTAATTGGGTAGATTTCCTTTCACAGAAAGCCATTCATCACATTGCTTAGCTTTTAGTTCGGCATGGTGATCAAGGATAGAAATATAAGCATTATTTTCTTTCTGATGAGACCTTATGGACTTGAGAGCGTGCTTGATCAAATCAAGAGCAGAAATTTTTTTACTTTTTATTTTTTCGTGTAATTCTAAAATCATAGTTCCTCAATAACGGCATTAATTTTTATTTGATTTTCTAATTGATCAGGGGCATTGGATAACACTTCCCCAACAGATAAAGATTTTTTTTCTGTATCTATGTGCAGGTGGGGTTGTTCACTTACTTTAACATTTTCCCACTGAGTTCCCTTTTGGATTTTTGCCCCTATCATGAGTCCTTCTTCCACGGGATTATAGAGAGGGGAAATTCCTTCGGTGGGTGCCTTTTGTAGGCCATCAGCATACTTTAGTAGGTTGGATAAATTTTTTACATATTCATCGGACTCACTTTCAGAAAATTCTAGTCTTGCCAGCTGAGCGACGTGCTTTAATAAATTTTTATCTACGTTCACTTTCATATTCATAAAAAATCCTGTTCCGTTAATTTTTCCATGGGAGTAAATTTCGCCATAAATTTTTTTAAGGATCCATCATAAAATTTCACCGTCACTTTCTCTTGCTCTCCACTCCCCTCACACATCACCACAATACCTTGGCCATAGAGTTGGTGCTGAATTTTTGTACCCTTGGGAAATTTTGATAAATCCATAGCGACATAAGAAGGAACATCTACCAGAGGATCGGAATCTTGAAAAGTGTTAGAACTAAAATGATTCCCGGAGTCGGAGTAAGAACTTCCACTATGAAAATTTTTAGATTTTTTCTTCCAATCTAAAAAATTTTCTGGAATCTCAAACATGAACCGGCTGGGATCATAATATTTAATCGAACCATAAAGCATGCGCGCCTTAGAAAAACTAATGGATAAATGCTTCATTGCTCTTGTCATCGCGACGTAAAAGAGGCGTCTCTCTTCTTCCAGCGCTAGCTCACCTCTTTCAATATTTTGCATGGAGGGAAAAATTCCATCTTCGGCGCCACATAAAAATACGACATCGTATTCTAGGCCCTTAGATCCATGAATCGTCATAAGTGAAACGTAAGCTTTTGAAATTTGCGCGTTCTCGTCTTCCCATTGAGCGGCCGGATCTAAGGCCAAGGATTCTACAAAATCACTTAAGGTAGGTATTTGCCCAGTGGAGACACGGCCCTCACTTTCAAATTGCTCCATGGCGCGGTGAAATTCTTCTAAATTTTCTAGGCGGGCGCGGTCTTCTTGATTTTTCTGGGATTTTAAATAATCAAAATAACCAGACTTATTCATTAAGTGTTCAAACAATCGTGTCGGTGAAGCATCTTTTTCATGCATCGCTTTCGCTTCTAAAATTAATTCTATAAATTCTTTGGCGGACGATTGAACTTTTTTTGAAAACGAGGTGAGGCCCCCATCATTTAATTTATTTTTCAAAAAATTAAAAATAGATTGCTGGGATTGGATCGCTTCCTCTTCAATTTTTTTAAGAGACGTCGTACCAATCCCGCGAGCAGGGACATTGATAATTCGTGAAAGCGATAGCGAATCATCAGAATTTAAAATTAATCGCAAATAGGCCAAAGCATCTTTAATTTCTTTTCTTTCGTAAAACTTGATACCACCAATAATTTTGTAGGGAATGCGGTGTTGCCTCAAGGCATCTTCAAACGATCTCGACTGAGCGTTATTTCGATAAAAGACGGCAATATCTTTGGCCGCAAAATCTCCTTGATCTAAATATTTGCGAATGGATGAGGCAACATATCTTGATTCTTCTCGGTCGTCTCCACACTCTTGGACTTTAATCAAATCTCCTCTTGGATTATCGGTCCACATGACCTTGCCTTTGCGCTGGGTATTGTTGGCAATGACGTGAGAGGCCGCCTCAATAATGTTTTTCGTAGAACGATAGTTTTGTTCCAGTTTTATGAGCTGGTACCCTGGAAATTCTGTTTCAAATTGCAAAATATTTCTTAAATCGGCGCCGCGCCAAGAATAGATTGATTGATCCTCATCGCCTACGACACATAAATTTTTATGAATACCGGAAAGTAATTTAATCATCAGAAATTGGGCCCGGTTGGTATCTTGATATTCATCTACGTGAATGTATTCGTATCGTCTTTGATACTTTTCTAAAACTTCGGGGTGCTGATAAAATAGTTGAAGCGTCGTCGAAATCAGTCCACCAAAATCGAGAGCATTATTGAGTCTTAGTTCTTTTTCATAATCAGAAAAAAATTCATAAGTGAAAGGATCAATTTTTAATAGCGCAGGATCTAGGCCATCGGCCACTGATTTTTCATGGTGTTCAGCGCCCCAAAAAAAACCTTGGTTCTTTAGGCGATCAATCGAAAAAGAAATTTCATAAGGCGAAATTTCTTTGGCCGAAAGATTTCGGCGCTGCATAATTTGCTTAATTAACGTGTGAGAATCGTCTTCATCATAGATGGTAAAACTCTTCGATAGTCCTAAGTAGTGAGATTCCATTCTCAAGAGGCGCGCGCAAAAAGAATGAAAAGTAGTAATGGGAAGACTGTGGGCCGCCCCCAAAAGAACATCGTCTGGGAGGGCAGCTACTCGGTCACGCATTTCTTTGGCGGCCTTATTAGAAAACGTAACTGATAAAATTTTATAGGGAGACACGCGCTTGTGAATTAATAAGTGTTGAATGCGGGCGACCAAGGTTTTGGTTTTTCCGGCACCTGCTCCTGCCAAGACCATGAGTGGCCCTTGGATTTGCGTAGCGACCGTTCTTTGAACATCGTTTAGCCCTTTTAAGTGTTCCAACTCCATCCTTTTGCCGTTATTCATTATAATTGGTGTTCGCTATTCTACTGTTACAGATTTTGCAAGATTTCTAGGTTTATCAATATCTGTTCCTTTTAACTTGGCCACCTCGTAGGAAAATAATTGAAGAACTACGTTAAAAGCGAGGGGCGCCAAGTGAGGACAATTTTCTAAATCTTGAATGGCAAAAAACTCATCGCTAATCGTTTCACAAGTGGAACGATTTTCTTCACTACTAATCACCAGCATGGTTCCTTTGCGAGCGCGAATTTCTTGGGCATTAGAAAAATTTTTATCGAATAAATCGTTAGGGATTAAGGCCACATTCACCATTCGCTCATCAATGAGCGCTATGGGGCCGTGCTTTAACTCTCCGGCCGCGTACCCTTCTGCGTGCACGTAAGCAATTTCTTTAATTTTCAAAGCGCCCTCTAACGCCATCGCCACATAAGCACCGCGGCCTGTGAAAATAAAACCTTGATGCTGAAAAAATCTTTCTGCCATTTTTCTTATTTCAGATCTTCGAACCAAAATATTGCTCACCGATTGTTCGAGCGCCTGAAACTCTCGCCACATCGAAGACTCTCGCACCAGTTTTTCTCCGCTCATGATTTTAGCAAGGATAAAACCAGTCAGCACTTGAAGAGTAAATGCTTTCGTACTAGCCACCCCAATTTCTTGGCCTGCATTTGTTAAAATTTGGTGGTCACAAAGACGAAAGAGGGAAGATCCTTTGACGTTAACAATGGCAAGCGTTTCAATATTGAAATCTTTACAAAGTTGCGCGGAGGCCAAGGTATCGGCCGTCTCTCCCGACTGGCTAATAAAGATGGCCAAATCTTTTTTTCCCAAGATGGGATTTCGATAACGAAACTCACTTGCCAGCTCTACATTCACGCGCTTCTTGGTGAGCTTCTCTAAATATTCTTTAAGCACTAAACCTGCATGCCACGCAGACCCACAGGCCACCACATGAAAAAAATCAAAGGTTTTGTTTTCAATGGCAAAATCTGTAAAACTACTGGCACCTTCTTCGCAGGCATATTGCTGGAGTTTTTTAATTAACATGGGCTGTTCAAAAATTTCTTTAAGCATGAAGTGCTCAAATTCACCCTTAGTCGACACTTCTAAGTCTTGTAGTCTTGCTTCTTTTTTATACTTAAGAGTTTCTTTGCCCGTATCCACATCAAAAAACTCTATCTTATCGAGCTCACGATTGAGCACAGAGAGAACTCGGTTTTCTGGAAAATAAATGGTATCCACGTGGCCGACTAAGGCATACGGATCCGATGACAAATAGAGCTCTGCTTCGCCAGTTTTATTTTTACGCTCACCACAAACCAGAGGGGCGCCGGAGCGCAGTCCATAAATATTTCGATCATGAAACGACATCACCACGAAGGCCGAATGACCTTTTACAAGAGCAAAGGAATTTAAGATGGATTGCTTGACGTCTTTCGTTTGACGATAAAATTTTGTCACCAATAATAAAAAAACTTCCGAGTCTGTTTCCGATTGAAATTTGTGGCCTTCTTTGATCAACTGCTCTTTGAGGTGATGGGCATTTTCAATAATCCCATTATGCACGACAGAAAAATCTTTATTGGCATGGGGATGAGCATTGATGTCATTGACGACTCCGTGTGTTGCCCACCTAGTGTGACCGATCGCCTGATGACTTTTTAAATCATATTGCGCCAAAACTTCTTTTAAATTTCCTAGCTTTCCTTCTTTCTTAAAAACAATCAATTCTTTTTGAGAATTGAGTAAGGAAATTCCCGCGGAATCATAGCCACGATACTCAAGCCGAGTTAATCCTTCGATCACTGGAGCAATGGCGTCGCCGCGACCCGTATAACCAACAATTCCACACATAAATTAGTCCTCTATTTATTTTTCTAAAAATTTTTTGGCAAGTCCCACTTTGTTGACTTGCCTGGTGCGCGCTACTGCAAAATCACCGGCGCCCACTGACTGAGTAATCGTTGAACCGGCGGCCACAAAGGATCCTTCGCCCAGTGTGATCGGTGCGACGACTTGGCAGTCAGAACCAACAAACACATTATTTTCAATGATAGTTTGGTGCTTATTTTTACCATCATAATTGCAAGTTACAAACCCGCATCCAATATTTACTTTTGATCCAATGGTCGCATCGCCCACATAAGAGAGATGAGGTACTTTAGACTTTGGCCCCAGTTTTGTCTTCTTAAGTTCCACGAAATTGCCTATTTTAGTTTCTGATCCTAAATCGCAATCGGGGCGCAAACGAGCGTAAGGGCCAAGCTGAGAATTTTCTCCCACCTTGCTATCCACTAAGTGATTATGAGCATGCAACTCACACCCATTACCAATGATCACATTTTCCAAATAATTCCAAGGCCCAATTTTCACTTGCTCACCTACGTGAGTCTTTCCTTTAATAATCGTAAAGGGAGCGATTTGACTTCCGGCCCCGATTTCCACATCCCAATCAATAAAGGTCGAGCTTTCATCTTGAATGTAAACGCCTTCCCTTCTTAGATTCTGAATTTTTCTTTTCTTTAAAACTGACTCTGCTTCATTTAATTGGTTCATGTCATTAATGCCAAGAAAATTTTGGGCATCTTCAAAACAAAACTCCACCACCTTGGGATCTTGAGAAAATAAATCCGTCAGATAAAACTCGTGAGCTAAATTGGTATTTTTTATTTCATCTAATTTTTTTAGTAAGGATTTTTTTAGTAAATAAAGGCCCGCATTGACTCGCTTCACTTTTTTTACTTCCATGGTAGCGTCCTTCTCTTCCATGATTTGTAATCCAGAGGGTGTGCTAATCACTCTCCCATAACCAGTCGGGTTACTTAAATCAAAGGTGGAAAGTACCGCTAGATTTTCCTTAGGGTTCGCTTGCATTTTTTCCCACATGGCAAAAAAATGATTTTCCGTAAGGAGCGGCGTATCACCACACAAAATTAAGAGATGATCGTATTCAAATTTTGTATTTTGCGTAAAGGCCTTAAGTGCGTCAGCAGTCCCTTTTTGCTCTTTTTGCTCATAGAAATGAATCAAAGAATTATTTTTTAAATAATCTTGAATGGATTCTTTTTGATGTCCCACCACTACCCCTATGTGAAATTCTTGCGCGTGACTTTTTACAAAATTCATCGCCGCTTGGATGACAAAATCAATCACCTTTTTCCCAAGTAGCGGTGCCATCACTTTGCTGTAAGGGAGCTTCATTCGGGTACCTTTGCCTGCGGCCAGAATGACCACAGCAAGTTTAGATATTTTAGTGGCGCTATTTGTAGGCATGAAAGGCCCCTTTTAAGGAATATTTTTTTGATCCCTCATCATAATCTGAGGCCAAAATACTGACAAGGTTAGTGGGATAGCTCATCAAAATAATTAGAGTTTTTTTTGATATTTGCATATTTCCTTAAAGTACGAACTCCCTTTTCCCGAAGTAGAACTTAAGACGGTTAACGTCTCTCTCTAGGATTGAGAAAAAAACACATTGAGTTCACTTAGGATGAGTGCCGGCCATACTTGCAGTTTTGGGGGATAAATGGTTTCAAATTTAGGCGGCGATGCCATGGAATTCAAGAGCAAATTACCACTACTTCCCGTTCGAGATCTTGTTGTTTACCCCTACATGATTATTCCTTTGTTTGTAGGAAGAGAATCCTCCATCCAAGCGGTGGAAGAGGCGATTTCAAAATATGATCGACTGATTTTTCTCTCGAGCCAAAAAGATATTCAAACGGAGCGCCCAACACCTGAAGAAATTTTTAATCTAGGAACAGTGGCCGTCATCATGCGGATGCGAAAGCTTCCCGACGGGCGAATAAAAATTTTAGTGCAGGGTTTAAGCAAAGCGCGCATTGTGAATTTTGCGGAAGTGATGAATCAAGGTTTCTACACCGTTGATTTAGAAAAAATGGAAGCGCCAAAAATTACGGAAGATAAATTAATCATTGAAGCGATTATTCGCAATGTACGAGAAAAAATTGAACGCCTGGTTTCCATGGCGCAAGGATTATCTCCCGATCTGCTCATGATTTTGGAAGACATTGAAGACCCTGGACGCATGGCGGATTTAATCGCATCTAATCTCAATTTAAAAGTGCACGAATCGCAGAGTGTTTTGGAAACCATCAATGCGGTGGATCGTTTGCGTTTAGTTGATAATTTACTGCAAACACAACTCAACGTTTTGCAAGCGCAAGAGCGTCTTAAATCTCAAAACAATAAAGACAATTTAAAAGATAGTATCAAGTCGAATAAAGATTTTTTGCATCAAACGCTGCGCAACCAA
>JARXAH010000012.1 GCA_029865945.1 Bacteriovoracaceae bacterium
ACCCACAAATTCAAATCCTTCCTCTTTGAGTTGTAAAATTTTATAGATTAAAGAGTTTGCATCTTCACTTACGATTGTCCCTTCTTCTACTTTTGTAGATCCAACATACATTTCAACTGTTCCTTTCCAAATATCATGAGACAACACTACGATGCCGGATGTTCGTTTAGGGTTTTCGCCCATATTTTTAATTTCTCGGAAATATCCATCCGTACAAACCGTTACTGGATTTTTTCCAGCTTTTTTTACTCGCGCCATCCACTGACTTCCCCAACAGGCATAATCACCCTGGTAATGGATCGAACCATCGCTATCCCGAGGAGAATACAAAGAGTCATAGAATCCACCAACATCCCAATAAACCGGCCCAATATATTTTTTTGCGATCTCACTTGTGGATTCATCCACATTATAAAAATGAGACATTGTGTTAGTGAAATTCCCATAAGGAGCGCGAAAGAAAATGTAGTCTTTGATTTGATACGGATTAATGGATTGATGAGTTTCCATTAATTCTTGAATCAGCTTGCTTCGATTCGTGATATTTCCAGAGACTGGATTTCTAAAGGAATAAAAGTTTGTGTGGTCTGAGCTGTGATTAGCAAGCGTGAAAAGTTGTGGGTTATCTCTAATCATCGTAAAAACTTTTTCGACGTATTCAGGTTTTAAGGCCTGGATAGACTGATTAACCACAAAAAAGGTAGCTGGGATTTGGTATGCGAGCAGAACTTCAAGGAGACGTTCCGTATGAATCGAAGGGCCATCATCAAATGTTAAAGCAATTTGTTTGGATTTTAGTCCTAAATCTCGACCAAGTATTTTTTTAAATTGAAAGTAATCTGGTGAAAATTCTAGGTTTGATTTCGCGTAGGAATTTAAAGTGAATAGAAAAATGGCAACAAAATTAATGATTTTTTTCAAACGACACTCCTTGGCCATGGGTATTGCTTGAATATGAAATAGGCTTTGCGATCAGTAGTCAATTTCAACTTTGAAATGACATAAAATAATATATATTTTAGATAAGTCTTCGCTGAAGGATGTTAAGAATGCACAAAAACATTCCCACAATAATTGGCCCATAGAAGAGCCCAACAATTCCTAAAATTTTTACACCGCCAAGAAGTCCAATTAAAACTAGTACTGGATGGATATTAAGACGTTCGCCTATGAAGGTTGGCTTAAACCAATTTTCCATAAAGACAAACGCTAGGCCGCAGGTAAAAAAGACACTTAAGGAGGCCACATAATTTCCGAGCATCCAAAGATAAATAGAGATGGGTAAAAATACTATCGCGGTTCCCACTACCGGAACGAAGGAAGCAAAGAACATGAGTAAGCAAAATAGTAATCCTTCTTCGATCCCAGTAATTTTAAATAAGATATAGGAAACTAAGGATTGAAACGTTCCACTAATGGCATTTCCTTTCATCAAGGTATTGTTGAGCTTAATAAAAGTTCGAATTAATACTTGGTTATCGGCTAAATTAAGTGGGGAATACTTGAGAAAAAAATTCTTAAAACTTCTTCCATTTCTTAACCACGAGTACAAAATAATATGAGTTAAAATAAAGGTAAAAAAGATGTGAAAGAAATTACTTACAAAATAATTTATTGCCTGACCAGCTTGGTTGGCCGCTGAATTAATGATGGCGATGGATTTTTCACGTATCGTAAAAATATCTATTTTTTGATCAAAATTATTGAGAATGAAGGACTGGATTCGAAATAAAAAAGTATCAATGAAAGTGGGAAGACCGCTGGTTTGATGGAATCGAAAGGCCTGAATTTTTGAAGGAAGAATTTCGATCAAAGTTGTTGTTATATAAATGCTGGGAAAAAGAACAACAATGAGGGAAACCACGGTGACAAGTAAGGCCGACCAACTTGGTTTCCAACCCCAAATGGAAACTTGATATTTGTGCCAAGGATATAAAACAGCGGCAAGTAAAATACTAAAGATGATAGAGTCTAAGAAAGGACTAAATATAAAAAAAATTAAAATAAACAAGATAAAAAGAATGGAGCATAGAAAAATGGTTCGCTGACGTTCTGAAATTGGCATGTTAATATGATTATATGTCTGTAAATAGTAATAAGTCGCCAGTAAAAAAGAAAAAAAATCGCAAAATTAGCGTTCAAGAACATAAATCGACTTCAGAATATGGTAGTTCGCTCGCTTTTTCTCAGGAACATTTTTTTAATCGAGAAATTTCTTGGCTGAAATTTAATAGGCGTGTACTTAATGAAGCGAGTGAGTCGAGAAATCCTCTCCTCGAGCGACTTCGTTTTCTCACCATCTTTGCCAACAACTTAGATGAATTTTTTATGAAACGGGTAGGTGGACTCAAACGGCAATTGCAATTTCAGATTGTGACTAAGTCCTTAGATGGCCTAACGGCGCTTGAGCAATTAAAACAAATTCGCTCTCACGTGAGTAATGATTTGGCCCAACTTTATCAATCTCATCATCAGTTGCTTAACGATTTAGTAAAAGAGAATATTCATTTGGTTCACTGGAAAGATACCACCGAGCGAGAAAAAAATTATCTTGCCTCTTTTTTTCAGAAGCGAATTTTTCCGGTTTTAACTCCGCTCTCTGTCGATCCCGGACATCCTTTTCCTTTTATTTCTAACTTGTCTACATCACTCGGAGTGACACTTAAAAATCCCGTTGATGAAGAAATTCTTTTTTCCAGAATTAAAATTCCTGATTTTATTTTATCATGGATACCCATTCCCGATTTTAATGCCAATGGGACCATCAAATTTATTTCCATCGTCCAAGTGATTAAAGAGCAGTTGGAATTTTTATTTCCCCAGATGCAAATTTTATCAAACATGAGTTTTCGAGTTACTCGCAATACGGAACTCCTTTATTCGGATGATGACGCCGAAGATCTACTTGAGATGGTGGAAGAAAATTTAAAAGAACAAAAATTTGCAGAAGTGGTGCGCTTAGAGCACATGGTGAATTATGATCCCTGGATTTTGCAGTTCTTAAAAAAAGAATTATCTATTGACGATGATGATGTTTATGAAGTGCAAGGAACACTCGACTACACCGCGCTTCGCTCTATTATTCAGCTTCCCTTAAATCAACATAAGTTTAGAAAATGGACCCCAGTGGTGCCCTCCATTTGGCAAGAAAAGTCGACGTCCCAATTATTTAAATCGATTCGCCATCAAGATGTACTTGTCCATCATCCTTATGAAAGTTTTCGTCACACAACAGAGACTTTGGTCTTGGCGGCGGCCGCTGATCCTAGTGTTCGCTCGATCAAAATGACACTCTACCGAACGGGAGATAAGAGTCCTTTTATTGGGGCACTCATCCGTGCCGCTGAGAGTGGAAAACATGTGGTTTGTTTAGTCGAACTCAAGGCGCGCTTTGATGAGAGGCGAAATATTCAATGGGCACAAAAATTAGAAGATGCTGGAGTGCACGTGGTTTACGGAGTGGTGGGACTTAAAACTCACTGCAAGGTCACCCTCATCGTAAGAGAAGAAGACAACGGAGAGTATGTTCCCTATGCCCATATCGGTACGGGAAATTATCACTCTCAAACGGCCAATCTCTACACGGATTTTTCCCTTTTTACCTCTCATAAAGAAATTTGCTATGAGCTCATGGAAGTTTTTAATTACTTAACGGGAAGGTCATTAAAAAAAGATTATCAACACTTGCTTGTCGCGCCCGTTAATATGCTGGAGCGGACCCTCGAGCTCATTGATAAAGAAATTCAAGCGGCAAAAGAGGGGAGAGAAGCGTACATTTTTGGAAAAGTGAATGGGCTTGATGATGATAAAATTATTCGCAAGCTTTATGACGCTTCCCAGGCAGGAGTTAAAATTACGCTTTTTGTGCGCGGACTTTGTTGTTTGCGTCCTCAGCAGAAAGGCCTAAGTGAAAATATTCGCGTGATCTCGATCATTGGCCGGTTTTTAGAGCACTCCCGAGTTTTTTATTTTCATCAAGAGGCAAAAAATCTGGGCGGTGGGCAATTTTATTTAAGTTCTGCTGATTGGATGTTTCGAAATTTAAATATGCGAGTGGAAGTGATGACTCCCATTTATGATCTGAGGGCCAAAGAAATTTTATGGCAGATGTTTGAAATGATGCTCAGTGATGAAGAAAATAGTTGGGAACTTTTGGCCAACGGTGATTATCAGCAGCGAAAAAATATTTTAGGCGTTGATAATATAAAGAAAAATTCTGGAACTCATGAGCGGTTAATGAAGTTGATTTTGGAACAAGGCTAATCGTTCATTGATTGTGTGTAGCATACCTTCTTTTAATCCCATGTCAGAGAGTTGTATTTCTTTAATTTTAAACCAATCCATAATATTCATGATCACTAATGTGGCCGGAATGATCACATCTGCTCGATCGGCCTTAAGGTCAAATTCTTCCATGCGCTCAAAGTAATCATGGTTTATGAGTTGATTGTAAATTAATTGAATATCTTTGAACGTGGATTTGGTGGATTCACTTTTCTTAAGAATTTTTTTTCGAAGTTTTCTTAAGGTGCGCAAATTTCCACCCGTACCAATCGCAACAGCGATTTGTCCTTTTTTCGTTCCGTTTTTGATACTTTTAGTCTCAAGGTGCGGGCCCAAAAAATCCAATATTTTTCGCTTATGTTGGTCGACAATTTTTTGCATGCTCTTTAAATCATTTTGCTCTAAGAGTCTCACCGTACCGAGGGCAAAACTTTGGGCGGCCATAATTTTTTTGCGGTTGCAAAGGACGAGCTCACAACTTCCACCGCCCATATCGATGAGTAGGGTGAAATTATTTTTGGCCACCACCTTGCTTTTTACTGCTTGAAAAACCAGTCTTGCCTCAGTGGTTCCACTAATGAGCGAAATCTTTATCCCTGTCACTTTTTCCACTCGCTCGATCACTTCTTTCTTATTGGAGGCCTCTCTAAGTGCTGAGGTCGCCAGTGCCATCACGTGAGCGATGTTATGGTTAACGCAAAGGAGGAGAAGTTCCTTGAAGGCCATGATGAGTTCTTGAATGAGCGGCTCGCCGACGGTGCCAGTTTTAAATACATCGTCGCCCAAACGGATAGGGAAGCGAAAGTCGTGGACTTTCTTTAGGCCCTTATCGGTTTGAAAATAGGAGCTAGCGCGCATGGCATTGGAGCCAAGGTCCACAAGGAGGATGTTCATCCTATTAAGGTAGCTTGGGGTGGCCCAAATAAAAATAGAAAAAGTTTCAAAAATTGTATCTACCTACGTGGTTTTGTAACTACCTAAGGCCCTCTGGAAATTTCGTAACGTCGAGAGTGTGCCCAAGCACAGTCGAGGGACGACGTTTCGAGGCTTGCTCCTGGCAAGCCGCAGATTGAGGAATCCCATACGTGGATTCCGAAGGAGTCCGTAGAGTGGCGAAATTTACGAGGGACCTAGGTAGTTAC
>JARXAH010000083.1 GCA_029865945.1 Bacteriovoracaceae bacterium
GCAGCTCTCGCAGCAACTTTTGCTTGGGAAATTGTTTCTATGTATTTTTGTTTTCTCTTCACTTTATATTATGTGCCACAGAAAACTTCAAAGGCCCAGAATAAAATAAGGATTTTAAGAAATATTTAGTGGGTAGTTACACCTGATGTATAAAATAAAACTTAGAAATATCTATGACACTAGTAGCATTTTTGCGACAAGTAATATTTTGCATGTTGCCATAATAATCATTGGTCAGGGGGTAGAAGGCATCACACATTTTTTGATAAAATTCGTATGAAGGACGACTGTAGAGTTTTTTAAAACTTCGTTTCAATTCTGAAAGATTTTGCTCAAAATTACCACCATAACCATTGAGAGCGGAGTTGAGAAAGGATGCCCCCTCATAAACTGACGTATTAACAGACGTATTTTCAGACGTATTATTTGACTCTGGACGAAATATTTCCGTGTTCTCGTCCAAGCACCCTCGATTGGTGGATTTAGTAGGATTTTCTTTGCTATTAAATTTAACTTGGAAATTTTTTCTCCAAAAATTAGTATACTCATCAGTAAAGTTGCATAGCTTGATCTTTTTTTCATTTAAGTTTTTAAGATCCCATGACTTAGTTTTTTCTAAAAAATTCTTCTTCTGATCTTCCGGTATAGCATAGATTAAATCACTCTTATCTTCCCTCGCTTTAGTTTTTAGGATAATGAAAAACGTTGGCAAATTTAAAAATTTTTCAAACTTCAGAACTAAGATTCCATCTTGTGCGGCAAAGTGGAGATCTTTAAGCAAATAAGAAAAATCAAGATGAAGCTGCCATTTATTTTTTAACAAATCATTGGACTGAGGATAAAACTTCCCCTTCCAAATGAGATTCAAGGAAGACCAAATTTCGCTCAAATCACCATTGTATTTTGTTTGAGAAATATTTCGAGCATCAAATCCATTTTCGTTAGTGAGATAGTAATAGGTTAGCTTTGAGTTATTTTTATTTTCCCAATATTTTTGTTCATTTGCCGTAGGTAGTTCAAAATCATTAAAAAAAAGCACGATTGCGAAATTTTTTGTGAATTTTAAATTTAAATTTTCAGTTATCTCTCCTTTCATGTCTGTATTTTCTAAGCGAATACTATAATCTTTGAGTGAAAAATCATCGCCATTACATATTCTACGGTGGTAACAATTTTTCTTTGGATCAAGATCTGCTGAAGTACCAAGCCCTCCGTCATTTATTTCCGCTCGAAGAATGGATGGGCATAATCCCCAAAAAAATGTTTGTGCTACAAAAATAAGCAGAAAAATTGCTTTCATAAAACTAGTCCCATTGTTTAAAGATGCTACATCTTATGACGGGAAAGAATTTTATTGGGTTAAGATTTTGTTAATGACTAAAATAAAGTTTGAATTTATTTCCTATCCAAATTTTACAAAAATACAAAAAAATAATTTTTTAAGAAGATTTTACGCGAAATATATGAAATACATGAAATATCTTTATGCAAAATTTAAATTTACAACTTCGCCCCGGGCAATCGATTGAGCTTCTCAAAGAGCTGCACATCTTGACGCCAGAGGGAAAAATCAATCAAGACAGCCGAAGAAAACTTAAGCAAGTTTACCATCTGTACCAATTCATTGAACCTCTCCTTAAAGATTTATCTGAAGAAGAAAAAATTCACGTCGCAGATATTGGTGCTGGGAAATCTTACCTAGGATTCATTATCAATGATCTCTTTCTTAAAAATTTACCTAACTCAAAAATTCTGGCGATTGAGTCAAGGCAAGAATTAATTAATTCCTCAATTGAACTTAAGAATAAATTAAATTTTAAGAATATGGATTTTTTACCTTTGTCTGTAAAAGAGAGTTTTCACTCGGACTTACTCCCTGAGACGCTAGACCTTGTGACGGCCCTCCACGCATGCGATACCGCCACTGATGACGCCATACAATTGGCACTCAACAAAAAGGCCAAGCATGTCGTCATCGTTCCTTGTTGTCAGGCCGAAGTGGCCGGTTTGCTTAGGGCGACGAAAGGAAAACTTATCCATTCAACTTCACTCGTTGAACTGTTTCGGCACCCTATCCATACGAGAGAATTTGGAAGTCATCTAACGAATGTCTTGAGATGTTTGTGGCTTGAATCCCGAGGATATCAAGTTACTGTCACTGAATTGATTGGTTGGGAGCATTCCATGAAAAATGAACTCATCATGGCCACCTTTAGAAATCTTCCTGGGGACCGCGCCAAAAATAAAATTAACGATATTCTTAAAGAATTTCATTTAAGCGATACTAGCTTCGCCGAAAAATTTAATGGGTAATTTTCTTCAATACACCATCTAGAATTTGAGAATAATCTAAAATAACCTCATGATCACTTTGATAATAATCTTGATCATAAATTATATTATTCGATAGAACGGCGTAGTCTTTATATTGAGCTTGGGGATTTAAACCTCTGAAATTTTCAGCAAGCTTTTCTAGGCCATAAAATCCACCTTCAAAAGTAAGGCCTACATAGGCACCACTCGTAAAGAAAGCTTGGAGAACGGTCCCCCCTGCTACTTCCTCGGCCCAAAGCGCGATCGCGACCCCTCCTCCTACGGAAGTGATTAGGAGAGCAGTTCCCGCGATGGATTCCAAGACAACTAAATCAACAAACTCGCCGTACTCTAATCGTCTTTGATTGAGGATACCTTTCAGGGAGTAAAAATTAAAATTCATCCCAGGGTTTCCTAGATATCTACAATTGTACTCTATCTGGGTTTCGGAATTTTTATCGCAATATTGAAAACGGATCATTTTAGTGTCGTCGGTGTTTCCCTTCGTTTCCACTTTTAAAATATTTGTTCTACCGATAATATCGGAGGTACTTGCCCAAGAGTGATTTACGTAGCAGATGGAGCAAAAGTAAAGAAAGCTAAATAAAATTTTCAAAATAATTTCCCCAGGAAAAAAATAGTCCACTTTCAGGCCAGAAAGCTAACAACAAATAAAAGAAATCGAGAAACTATAATAAATTTTTTGCATCCTTACCAGAGGATTGCGTCATCCTAAATTTATTACAGAGCATACTTGAATGGGATTTTAAAAATACCGTGCTTGATTCTTACAAAGATCAATGAGGCATGTCATTTAAATAAACAACCGGAATATTATTCAGTTTAGTGTCACAAATTTTTTCTACCAGTCCTGGCAATACCTCATCAAATTGAAGATAAGGAATTTCTCTCGGGTATTGTCTAGATGGGTAGGGATTATCACCACGCCTTCCTGAGGCCGTGGGTGGAATATAAAAAAATTCTCCCGCTCTCTTTTTAAATTGTAAAATCATTCCAGGGCGAAAGAGGACTTCGTGCTCATCTTTTTTTACCGCAAAATCTTCTATTAACACTCCACTTTTGGATTGGAATTGCATGATAAATGAGGTGTTGAGATTTTGGGCAAATGTCTTTGCTACCGTTTCGCTTAAGGACGACGATAAATAATGGCCCATTTGAAAACACTTATCTTGGATCAGCGATTCATTAGCAAATACTTCTGGCAGCTCTTGGCCTGAGAAAACCGACTTTGTATATTTTGTGCCCACTCGGGCCAAATAATCAAAAATGACATCATTAATCATTTTGCAATATTTATCGCTAGGGAATTTTTCTCGGATCGAAAAATTAAGGGAAGTATAAAGGTGATCAGAGTATTGCCTGATTAGGATATTTTCAGTGCACTTAGTTTTACTTAAAATTTGGTTTAATCTACAAAAATTAAACTCTTCGTATACCTCTTGGCAACTGGCATCACTATCAAAATTTATGCGTGCGAAAGTGAGGGCCGAATGACAAAGTAGAATAGAGATGAATAAAAAATGAAATAATTTTCGTCTTAGTGCTGACATGGCGTGAGTATATACTTATGTCGGTTTGGTTTTCAATAAGCTTTTTATTTGATCGAATTGATTCAAAAGAGAAAACGAAGCGCCATGAATTACGTCTAAAATCATAGGAGATGTTTAAAATGTCTTCTTCACGAAAAACCGAATTAGACAAACTCTAAAATCGTTACTTAATCATGGATTTTATTTCTAGAAACTAGAATGTTTGTGTGTTTTCAAGAAATTCTAATTCTGCCAAAGTAAACCTGGCGTAGGGGTAATTTGAGGGATCGGATGACATAAAAAAAGATAAGTACTGAAATACTCTTTTTTTCTCTTCAGGCGATGAATCTGATCCAAGAATGACCTGATAAAACAATTCAGGACTAATTTTGTTGTCGATATAAAAGTTCATGGCCGCTTCAAAACGCTGCCAAATTAATAATAGGTATTCAGCCAATTTTTTTTGATCATTTCCAAACTTAGTTGTTTTCAATGGGTAGTAAAGCTTATCACGCCATGGATTCCCAGAACTTAATAAATTGCTCCAAATAGCACCTTTCTTAAGAGAATCACTATTTCTCCAATCTTTGAATATCGGGTTAGTATTCAAATCCTTGCCGTCTAATGACAATTTAAAAAGAAGCGCTTCAGCATGATAGATAAAACCTAGAGGATCAAAATGATTTATTTTTATTCCGTTATCTGAATTTCCCGTTTTTGCTGCAACAAATGAGGGATCAAATATTTTTATTAAAGCGATATCAAAGTATTTTACGAAATCGTTTTCATTTTCATGTTTATACTTTTTATTTATAAACCACATATTATAGTTTTCAATGCGATTTTCGGCCATATAGCTAATTCCATCGACTTGATCAGCTCCGATCAGAGCACCATATCCATTTGTGCGTAAAAACTGATCGGCCATTAACTTAAATTTTTTGTATATTTCAACGTGATCGAATGATTCATTATTTAAAATTGCGCTAACAAATTTTTCGAGGTTTAATCTTGTCGCATAAAGGTAAACTTTTAGCTCTTCACTTTTCCCAATATAATTGAGAAGAGTTAACGCTTCATTCAAATAAAATGCTTTGTATATTTCGGGGGTATTTTTTTCTTTCAAAACGCGTGAATAATATTGAACTAAATGCCTAGCAATTTCTGGGTACTTACTCAGTACTGCTAAATGAGCATTATCATGATTCAGATCACTCCAGTAAGGCATGATATTTAAAGAAAAGTATTTTGCCCAAAGTTTGTCTTCAATAAATCGATCTAATGGCTCCTCTAAAAAGCCATAGCGATAACCCTCTTGATACAACTCAATAAGTTGATCATAGCTCTTCACAGCAATGTACTTTGACTCACCTTTTGATTCGACGTTTTTAAAAAAATATCCAACATAAAGTCGATTAGCCTCTTTAATATTAAGGCGCTCATACTTTTCTGTTAATTTTAATTATTATTTTTCATTGTAAGTCATAAACTATTACATATTTATAGAATAAATTTCATACTAAAATTTTAACATTGCATAAGAAATAAACAGATGTCTTTCCGACTACTGGATGGAGGTCGATTTAAATCGCCAATCTAAAAGTTGGAGAGATAAACTTGCCGACTATACTGATGCAGGTTTGGTTTCAAAAAGGAGAACGAGCGGCGAGACGCTGAGACGATTTGAAAGTACGTTGGTAATTTTAAACCCTGTCACGTCGCAAGCGATGTTGAGATTGTGCCAATGCACAGTCGAAGCGAAGTTCGACGCACTGGAAAATCAAAACCGCATCAGCATATGCTGAAGAGGATCATAGTGATCGAAACTTGAAACGCTCAGTTTTCCAGAGAAAGTATTATTGAAATCATTAAGGACGGATTTGAAATCCTCGTCGAAAAGTTTTTTCTTGGGCCAATCATCAAATTCTACGGCCCAATCATAGGGTTTTCCATTACGTATGCCTTACTTAAAAAGCGGAAAGTTAGAGTATTACCAGAATGGAGTAATTCAGGCTGGCCAGTATCGATTCTTTCTCCATTAGCACCATCGTCTTCTGCAAGGCTTAAAACTTAGCTAGTCGCTGTCGCGAAACTCAAAAGGTGTAGTGACGGAAAAGCCGCCCTTGTTTAAAATACGATTCTTAGCAAATCCATCGAAGGATTTTCGTGTTAAAACAGGGACGGCATAATGAGTTTCGCTTACGATGGCCCCGACGCCAAGATAAAATCTATTACAATTTCTACAAATATTTTAGCAAAAGATCCACTGATCCTTCTGGGCAACGCTATCGACTGGTGTCACCTTCAACAATTAGTAATCAACGACTTAAAAAGTACTACGGCAAAAGGTTTTTGGAATTTAGGCCGCAAACTTATTCTTCGGCCTCACCTTGCAGTAATGACTCTGCAGTTAATTCTCAAGGCCACAGATCGAGGGATAGAGGAGATGGTAAAACAGACACCCATTTACCAAGCGTATTGTGGGTATGGAATTATTCCTGGCTGGAAGTGCCCGGACCACACGAAGATAGAAGAATTTCGAAGTCGCTTGAGTTCAGAAACCCACAAATCCATTGGAGATTATGTGATCAAGCTTGCAATAAAACTTGGTTTTGCATGTCACAGCGAAGTGGACATAGACTCAACGGCGCAAGAAGCAAATATAGCGTATCCTTCGGACGCGTCTCTTATGAAAAAACTCGCACTCAAGTGCCAACATGTTTTGGGTTTTTTAAAGGAGAAGGGAAAGTCATACCTTCCAAAATGCCTCGAGATCGATATCAAAAAAATAATCAAAAAATCGAGGGAATACTTTTTTTTAGCAAAGAATACGGCGATCGAGAAAAAAAGAGAGATCTTTGCGAGCTATCATTCGTTAGTAAAATCAGAGCTCAAAGAATTTATCAAATTTGCCGAAGAGATAACCCCACAAGCATTATCTCGTCTTCCATGGAATTACCGAGAAGCACTTATGCAGATCAAAGAACATGGCCGTCGATACCTTTTGGATGTGGCCCACTTTGTAAGGACGCATACATTGAAAGAAGGAAAAATTCTTTCCTTCAATATGAAAGATGTTGTTTGCATAACCAAAGGGAAACCAGGAAAAGACAGGGAATTTGGAAGGGTTTGGCAGTTGGGAAGAATCAAAGGAAATTTTTTGGTTGCCTACTTGAGTACGTCATTACGAATGAACGACAAGCAATCGCTTGGAGCAATATTGAAAGAACACGAGCAACATTTTGGCAAGGAGGTGTTATCGACGATAACGGCCGACAAAGGTTACTACACCCACGAAAATATAGATTTAGCGAAGAAGTATTCAGGAAATTCCGAAGGGATCCAACGGCCAGGAAACATCAAGAATTATGTTGCGGGCCTCCGAACGGAAGAATTGTACAATCGAAGATCGGGTGTGGAACCGCTAATAGGGCATGCAAAAAAATTTGGATTAGGAAAAAGCAAAATGAAAAGCGATACGGCCACGTTGTCTGGAGGATATCGCTCGGTCTTGGGTTTCAATCTTCATCAATTGAAAAGAAGTTTAAGTGGATTGGTAGCTTAGGAATTAAAGGTGGATTCAACTTTGAAACAAAAAGATTAAGATGCACGTAGAATGCCAGCCACAAAGGGTTTTGATATTTCGCGACAGCGACTAGCTAAAGTCATTATGAAATCGTTTAGAAAAACCATTAAAAATAAAAGAGAAAATTCGGACTAGTCGCACTGAATTTGCTATCATTTCACTGCAACATTAAGTAATTAAACGAAAAATGAAACCCCATGCCCGAACTACCCGAAGTACAAACGATAGCTGATCAACTCAATGCTCAACTTCCACTACCCATTTCGTCCATTACCACATCCAAGCACATCAAAAAATTATTTCACACTCCCTTGAAGGGTTTAGAATTTGAAACTTTTTTATCTGTTGGTCGATATGGGAAGTGGATGATTTTTCAATGCGAATCTGAAAAACTTTTACTTTCTTCGCTTGGAATGAGCGGCTCGTGGATTATTGGTAAGGACGAAAAAATTTTTCCACACACCCATTTAACAATAAAGGGGAAAAATCAAGAGCTACTTCGCTACGTAGACCCAAGAAGGTTTGGACATTTTTATTATTTTACTAAAACTGAATGGGCGAAAAAAAAGAAATCTCTTGGAGTGGATCCGCTATCTCAAGAATTTGATTTTGATTATTTTCGCAGGTGTATAGATAAGCAAAAAAACCGCCCCATCAAAGTTGCACTACTTGATCAAAAATATTTTCCGGGAATAGGAAATTATTTAGCGAGCGAAATTTGCGCCCAAGCTTTTCTTCATCCAGAGAGACTTTGTAAAGAACTAAATTCAGAAGAGATAAAAAATTTATATTTAGCAATCCCCATCATTCTTAAGCGAGCGATTCAAAACGGAGGCGTTACTTTTGGCGGTGGATATCAAAATGCCAACGGAGAAAAAGGCAATGGGAAAAGCGGACTCATTGTTTTCCATCAGCTCATTTGTCAAAACTGCAAAGAAACGGAAGTAACAAAAATAACCTTAGCGGGAAGAGGAACATTTTTTTGCAACCACTGCCAACATTAATCCTCTTAATCAATTAGCATAAAAGTCATCGTTCCAAATTTGTAGCGAATAATGACTACTTAAATCCTCTACATAGAAATTTAAGCTTTCTTTTTTTCTAAATACTCATGATACGTATAAGGAATGATTCTTATTTCTCCATGATCCACTTCATAAACTTTTTTGGCAAGGCCAAGAAGAAAGTGCCTATCGTGACTTACAATCATGATCGTACCTTGATATTTTTGAAGTGCTTCGAGAAGAATTTCACGAGACGCAATATCTAAGTGGTTGGTTGGCTCATCTAAAATGAGTAAATTATTATTCTGGGATAGTAAGACCGCCAAGATGAGACGACTTTTCTCCCCTCCGGACAAAAATTTTACTTTTTTCTGAATTTCATCACCGCGAAATAAAAAAGCTGCGAGCAAATTTCTGATGTGGCCATCACTAGCGTCGCGAAGTCCTCCGCGAACTTCATCGTATACAGTGGCTTCAGGATTTAAAACATCAAGTGAGTACTGACTAAAATATCCAAGTTTGGTACTCGCACCTAATTTAACTAATCCATCGGTCGCATCCGTCTGGCCGCAAATAATTTTCATGAGCGTTGATTTACCAGCACCATTCACTCCGACTACGGCAATTTTTTCTTGTCTCTTGATAGTCGCCGTTAAACCTTGAAAAACTTTATGGGGCACTTGCCCTTCTTTTCTTGCAGGCCACACCTTTCCCAGATTTTGGATGATTACCACATCATCACTTCCCCGAGGTGGTTCTGGAAATTCAAAATCGATACGTTGTTCTTCTGGGGTCATCTCGACACGTTCAATTTTTTCTAATTTTTTTACCCGCGATTGTACTTGGGCCGCATGGGACGCGCGCGCTTTAAACTTAGCAATAAATTCTTCTTCCTTAGCGAGCATATCTTGCTGGCGATCAAATTGCGCTTCTAATTGGGTCTGTCGAATTTGTTTTTCTTGCAAAAAATAATCATAGTTGCCATTGTAAACAGTGGCGGTTCCTTGGGAGAGATGAACAATTTTTTTACAAATGGTATTCATGAAATCCCTATCATGAGTCGTCATAAATAAGGAGCCTTTAAAATTTTTGAGCCACTCTTCAAGCCACAAAATAGATTCCATATCTAGGTAGTTGGTTGGCTCATCCATCACGATAATATCTGGCGTGACCACAAGAACTTTGGCCAAAGCAATTCGCATTTTCCAGCCACCACTAAAATCTTCCACTGGCTTTGCGTGATCCACAGGCATAATTCCAAGGCCAGTGAGAACTTCTTGCGCACGGACTTCAATATCGTATCCACCCATTTCTTCATATTGGGATTGCGCGTCTCCCATTTGATTGAGCACTTTCTCCATTTCATCAGGAGACATATCATCCATTTTTTCTAATTTCTTTTCATACTCGTGGAGTTTTTGTTTCAAGGCCGAAATCTTTTCATCACCTAAGGCCACTTCTTCTAGGGCACTTCGCCCCTTCATCTCTCCCACTTGCTGAGAAAAATAGGCCAGCCGAAAATGGGCCGCAAGGCTTATTTGTCCTTCATAGCTTTTGTCTTCTCCAATAATGGCGCGAAAGAGAGTTGTTTTCCCAGCGCCGTTGGGGCCAACGAGGCCAACTTTTTCACCAGGATTAATTTGAAAAGAAACATCAGAATAAAGGAATTCGCCACCTGCACGTTTCGTTAGCTTGGAAATATTTAACACGAAGAAAATCCTTTGAAATAGAAAGCATTCATTTATTTTATAGTTCTACCGTCCACAGGCCAATTTTCCAAGAGAAACTAGTGAATCTTGAAATTTTGGAGGAGAGATGAGAATCTTTTTCACTAATTGTTTCCCTTTGCCATAGTTAACCCCGATTGATAAATTTGCTTCATCTTTAGATAAAAGGAAATGATTATGAAAATGATGATGAAGCTTGTTTTTGCCATTCTTGTTCTTTTTACCACTACCCATTTATCCATTGCCTCAGATTTCGTAAAATGTGACTTTTTTGAAGTCCGAGAAAATTCGAAAATACTCTTAACTTCTGGAAAAATTGATTTAGATTCTCAAGCTTTTCATCCACAGCAAATTAAAGCGATGATCAAAACTGAAGGACACCACGAATTTGCGGTTTTAATTATTGAAAAAGAATCACCAAATACTTTAAAAGCTAACTTATCGGCGAATAGGAATAGTAATGCGGGAAATGAAAAAGTGATAACTTATTTTGAAGCTAGCGGCATGGCCGTATTTTCTGAAAAGCCACTTAATTTTAAATTTTCCACAACCATTGGAAGTTTTGAAATTCAATGTGTAAAACTTCCATTCAGAGATCGCCGGGAATAATATTAAATTTTCATGTTCACAGAGCAATTATCCTTTGTAATTAGTTGGAGAAAACTAGTTGTAGCACCTAAACATGATTAAATCGTGTGGAGATTGATTGGAAGAAGTAACACCGTTACAAAAAATAAATCATAATCATCTCAGGTGGGGAGAATTTAGGTTATTTCGATTTTTCAAAGTTTAAAAACATTAAAATATAATAATATTATCAATACAGTTTTCAAAAATCTTTTCACGTGCTAACTTCAACAAGCAAAAATTTTTAACTTTATCTTTCTTGGAGCAGGCAATGAAAAAACTTTTATTATTCATCATGACATTAGTAAGCTTCCACTCACACGCAGGATTCATTTGCAAAGGAAATGCTAACAGCGCGGATTTATACAATAGCAGTAATAAAAAAGTAATCAACTTTGAGTCTGTTGATCAATTGCTAGAATGCCAAGAATACATAAAAAATAATGTGAAGGGTGACTTTTATTGCAAACGAAATGGTAGCAGTACTGTATTGAATAATATTAGCGACCAAGAGGTGGTCAGTTTTGATTCTGCTATCCAATTACTAGAATGCCAGGAATACTTAAGAAATAATGTGAAAGCTGATTTTTATTGCAAAGGAAAAGCTCATAGCGCGGTTTTATACAATATCGTTCGCCAAGCTTTAATTAGCTTTAACTCTTCTCATTCAATGGAAGAGTGCCAGGAATATTTAAAAAACTATGTAAGTTTGTAATGTTTTAACTGACTACTAAATTTTTAATTGAGGCCCCAAAGAATATATTTTATTGGTGAAATGGTTGGTGTATTGATTGTTGATTGATAAGTCAGGACGCCCTTCGTATCAGAAACAATCTTTCCTCTTAGGGAAAGCACTGATTCATTTTCTAAGCTTAAATAGTCAGTTGCATTTCCAGCTTTGAATTGTGAAGAACTATCTAATTCATAAATACGATTCCTTCCTTGATAAATGCATGTCATCATAATTTTTTTTATATTAGTAGTCATGAGGGGAATAGGACCTGAACATTCAGACGCGCCATTTGGTAATTCATAATCATTAATACTGCTGGGATGTTTCCAATTGATTCCATTAAAGTAAGAATAAAAAGTTTGATTTTTTACCCCATTAGATTGCTCCCAAGTTATGACAATTTCCCCATTATTATTCATGGCAACGACAGGAGATTTTGCTGTTTGTCCATCAGGCGAGATGTTGTCGTTTAAGTTTGATGGATGATCCCAACTAAACCCATTAAAGTAGGAATAAAAAATTTGAACACTTGCCCCATCAGATTGCTCCCAAGTTATGACAATTTCCCCACTATTATTCATGGCAACTTGTGCAGAAAATGCAAATTGTCCATCAGGCGAAATATTATCGCTTAAGCTAGAGGGATGATCCCAGCTCACTCCATCAAAGTAAGAATAAAAAATTTGGAAATGAGCTCCATCGGATTGCTGCCAGCTAATCAACATTTTTCCATCGTTATTCATAGCAACTTGGGGGGTGAGTGCTACTTGTCCATCAGGCGAGATGTTGTCATTTAAGCTTGAAGGATGATCCCAACTTGCTCCATTAAAGTAGGAATAAAAAATTTGGAAATTGGCCCCATCATATTGCTGCCAACTAATCAAAATTTTCCCATCGTTATTCATGGCCACTTGTGGAAAATATGCATTTTGTCCATCAGGCGAAATATTATCATTTAAGCTCGAGGGATGAACCCAGTTTGCCCCATCAAAGTAGGAATTAAAAATTTGCCATTTAGCTCCATCAGATTGCTGCCAGCTAATCAACATTTTTCCATCACTATTCATGTTAACACGAGGAAAAATTGCATCTTGTCCATCAGGTGAAATATTATCTTCTAAACTTGATGGATGATCCCAGCTTACGCCGTTAAAGTAGGAGTAAAAAATTTGATTTTTTGTCCCGTCAAATTGCTGCCAACTAATCAAAATTTTCCCATCGCTATTTGTGGCAACTTGAGGTGTGATCGCAGCTTGCCCATCTGGCGATATGTTATCGGTTAAACTTGATGGATGATCCCAGTTTAACCCATTAAAATAGGAATAAAAAATTTGGTTTTGTTCCCCATCAGATTGAATCCAAGTAATCACCATTTTCCCATCATTATCCATACTAACTTGAGGAGAGACTGCAGCTTGCCCATCAGGCGATATGTTATCGTTTAAACTTGATGGATGATCCCAGATTGCCCCATCAAAGTAGGACTAAAAA
>JARXAH010000045.1 GCA_029865945.1 Bacteriovoracaceae bacterium
AGAAATAAGTCTAAGCAATCCTCGATACCTAGATTTCGAATCAGTCGCCATTTCTTCTTGTCCAAGGACTAAATTTCTTGGAGTGATGAGAAGAACAATAATGTATACCGCTATTTTCAAAATAGATTTCATTTTTTACATTCCGATGCCAAAGCAAATACATAATCACCCAACTCATCGGCCCAAAATTCTCCAGCAAAATCCCAAAAGTATTGTTTATTGTTTCGTTTCAAAAACTTAATATCGCCTCTCACACCCTTCCATTCTTCTCCGCGGTAAAGGGACTCTTTTTTCTTTCCAAGAACTTCAAGTTTTAAATAACTTAAGTATTCCAATGTTTGTTTCAAATCAAAAATTCTTTTATCTGCTAATTTTCGCACTTGCCTAGAAATAATTTTATTTTGAAATTCTTCAAAATCCTGCAAATTATCAATAAGTTCTTTTTTATGATTAAGTTTGCTATCGCGATTAATTTTAGTCGCCTCTAATTCCGCTAACTTTAAACTCTCTTGATAAAAAAACATACTGGGATGCTTTTTAAGTGATTTTCCTATTTCTGAATCTAGCTGTGTTGGTGATAGTCTTATAGAATTAAGTTCTTTTATTTGAGAAGAGGTATCTTCGTAATATTTATCAGCTATCTTGAGAACGTCATCATACAAACATAATTTCAAGTAAGAGTAGGCGGCGAGCGGAGAAAAATCTGATGGAGCTGAAAATTTTAGCTGAGGAGCATTGTAGGTAACAATTTTTCCAAGGGTTCGGTTGAAATTGCCCATGTAAAAATGCAACCAAGCTTCATCCATGATAATGGACGGCCAAATACGCGACCGCTTATCTAGTTCCATAAATTTTTGCTCGCTGTCATTTAACTTACCATTGCTATATTTGCTTCTCGCCACTCCCACAGTGCATAATTCTTTGAGCATCTTAAATTGTTTGTTAACGATACTTGGCCCCTCATAATCACTTTGCCATTTTTCACTTTCTTGCGAGCAATTTTTAAAATGAATATCGGCCTGTATAAAGTTTCTCTCCGTTACAGAGATGGCCCCAAGAATGTATTGGGCGTGAGCATAAAGTGGCCCAGATTTGCGAACCGACTCAAGATATTGTGTGGATTCGTAGTATCGCCCAATGGAAAACATTTTTTTTCCTAAGATGTAGGCAACGGGATCACTTCGATGTTTCTTGAGATCTTTTTCGTTGAACAATTCAAAGTGTTGCGATCCAACTATGAGTATTTGTTCTTGAAGAAGATTATACTGGGCATTTAGCGACGATGATTCATAAAGTCTTTCCTTTATCCAAGGAATTAAAGCAACTTTTAGTCCAGCTGAGTAAGATTGCGTAATTTTATCGGTAAGTTCCCGGGCAAAGGAATCCTTAGGACTCACTGAATAAGAGAGTAAAAGAATCATGAGAGAGGAGAAAATAAAATTTATAAAAAATTTTATAAGTGCCATGTCATTCCTAAATTAAGCGAATAATTATTGGAATAAGTCTTGGTGGAAAACTCACTTTGGTTCGATGGCTCACGATATCTTAGGGACTGATAGTGTATCCCCTGAAATTCAAATCTAACGCTCCATGAATTAGAAAGATAAAAGAAAAAACCGGTGTTCCATAGCAGACCAGTATGATTTTCTGAAACTAAGGTTTCATTAGTGGTAACCACAAATTGATTTTTATTATTTTCGTCAGTAATGGAAGCAAGACCTAATCCTACAAACCAATCAATATAAAAAATTTTGTCAAAAGTATTAAATTTTCCGTAAAAGGGAGACCAAATCACGTTGGCGTGAGCAACGCTTTTTATTTTACGATAGAAGGGAACGGTGCTTTGCTCGATAATGGATTTTGCTGTTGCGTTGGTAGATCCAACCCCCGAAGCGTATCCTAATTCCAATCCCCAGGTTTCGGTAAAAAAATATCCACCTTTAATCGCGCCGTAGTAAGAGTCGACGAAAGCATTGGCAGTATCTTTTTGTCCCAGGAGGGATAAGTGAACTCTTCCTGTTTTATTATATAGCCGATTTTGAAGCACATAGATTTTTTTATCTTTATCTAGCCATTCAAATTCATACAGATTTTCTTGATCGGCATAGGTATTTTCTATGAAAATCAGTGCAATCAGCATAGAAAAATAAAACCAAATCATTTCATTCTTTTTTTGTTTCATAAATTAAACTCTCGCTAGCTCAATACTAAAAATATTAATCTAAAAAATTGTTCTTAAGATTAGATTAACACAAAGCAATAAACGCAGAAGCTGAAAATTGGTTGAGTATTACAGTTGGGTTGAAGGCATGATTTCGTTAGATTTACAAATGGTGGCAAATTCACAGTCCAGGCAATGATCTAGATTTTTCCTAGAGAACTCACCAAAATCCTGAGAAAATTGATCGGCCCAGTGAAGAACATCTAATTTAGAAAATTCAAAATTTTGTTCCTCATTTTTATCGACGTAGATAATTTTCAAGACACATTTTTCTAAATTTTCACCTTTGTAGAGCGAAAAAATTCCATGGGCATAAATTTTTAATTGAATTAGGTAGAGCTCTTTTTGAGTGGACGAACCTCTGCCTGTTTTAAAATCGACAATCTCAACAGATTTACTATTCAAATTCGGTGAAGAATAAAAATAAAAAAGATCTGGAGTTCCATTGAGCATGTAAGGGCCAATTAAAAATTTTAGTTCTTGCTCTAAATGAAGGGTAGGCCTACGTTCGTGTATCTTATGATACAAGGAGGATAAGATGAGCCATGCGTGACCATAATTATTTTCATCTATAAGATTGTTTGCCCAAAGTAAAAATTCATCAAACGCTAAATCATGATTTCCATATCGGGTAAGAATGGATTCCATGAGATCATGAAATTTCATTCCTCGCTCCGAGGAAGATTCAGGATGGGTAATTTCCTTTTCGTTATTCTTCTTTATTTTGTTTTTCTTTTTGTGATGGTCCCCTTCTAAATCCAAAATATGTTTAAAATAATATTTCTTAGGACAAAGGTGGTAGGTCGCTATTTTAGTAGCAGTTAAATCGGGAATAAGTTTAACTCTTTCTTGCTCAAATAGCGCAGGAACACTATTAGGCGTCTGTTTTTTTAGCACCTTCTTTGAGAGCCACAAAAACGGTGAAAGTGTTTGGGAATTTCTGTTGGGATTAGAATTCATTTTAAGCTGCCAATAGAAATGATTCACTTCATTAAGATTGACAAGGGAGAGCCAAGATCCTTCTTGAATGTCTTCTTTTTCGTTCATCAAAAAATGTAAACTTTTTTTGGCCCTCGTCGTGGCCACATAAAATAGTCGTTTAGATTCCGCCTCCAGTTCAATTTTTTCGTTTTGATATTGTTGAAAATAACTAGGAGTCATAAAATCCTGACGCTCCTCTTCCTCGTCCCCTTCCCCTTTCCCTCTTCCTTTAAAAGATAACTTGGAAGCGCTGATTTTTCCTTTAATGTATTCTGATCCATCGCGCCGAAAAATATTTTTCTCATGAGCACCGACAATAATCACATGATCGTATTCCAACCCTTTTGATTGATGAATCGTCGAGAGACTAATGCTTGAGGAAAAAGTGCTGCCCTGATGGGGAATTTTCATGTAGTGGGTATCTTCATTCATTCGGTCCCACCTACTTAGAATTTCTTGCGGACTATCGAAATCATTGAGGTAAGATCCGCCTAAAGACAAATTCGAATTCATCATAATGGGAGAAAGTTCAAGTGACAAAAATAATTGTTGAATCGCTTCGTTGATACCATACATAGAAATATGATCTTCAAAGTTCTTTAACTTGGCCATCCATTCTTTCTCACTAAGCGCTGGACTTAAAAATATTTTCAAATAGTAATTGAGTCCTTTTATAGATTTTGATGTTTTATCCAAAGATAATGTCCACTGATCTGATTCCATCAAATGAAAAATTAATTTTAAAAAACTAAAATAAGGATCTTCTTTTGCTTGATACACAAGATTGATTTCTGTATTGGGATAATCTTGGTCAGTTAAGTGGAAAAAAAGTCGCCTCCCTAAAGAATTTTTTTTATAAAGGATGGCGACACTTTCAGTTGGTGAAATTTTTTGAAGATAGTTGATAACTTTTAGGATGGATTCGATTTCATTTTCTTCTCTGATGTATTTGGAATACTTGGCATATTTGCCAACTTCACCCTCCCGTCCTCTTTCGACAAAATCGAGGTGATGAAGGTAAACACGTTGATCAGGTAAATCTGTATGGTCTCGAGAGCTGACCTGTGGGACATAATTCAAAATATGAGGCGAGAAGGTCCGATTAACAAAATCAATAATTGAAGGGTGGGACCTATAATTTTGATTTAAGTAAATTTTGTGAGGCATATCCCTCATATACTGATTCATGAGATTAGTATCTCCCCCCCTAAAAGCATAAATCGCTTGTTTCAAATCACCGACACAGAACAGACGTTTTTTTTCTCCACCAACTAACTTAAGAATGATTTCTTCTTGAAGTGAAGAAGTATCTTGGAATTCATCAATTAAAAAATAGCTGTCTTGAAAATAAGACTTTTGAAATTGCTCTTGATCAATGGATTCCTTGACTAAATACTGGACTCCTGAAAAATTTATTTTGGAATAATCTAAAAGAAAGTTTCGGCACTGTTGTTTCAGTTTTTCGGCAAGAAGAAATATTTTTTCTATGTCAGCTTCATATCGATTAAATAGGACTAGCGAATCATAAAACCAAAAAAATTCCTTTCTAAAATCATTAATCGATTTAATTAAGTCTTTATCCGCTCCTTTACTAGGGGTTCGTTTTGGATTTTCGATCAGCAACTTAAACCAAGCGAGAAAATCCCCTTGAGAGAATGATGAACAAATGATCAATTGACACCAATCATTGCTAGAGGAAACGCAGCCTTTAATGATTTCTTGAAAAAGCGGGGCAATTTTTTCCTGAAAAAAATTTTCGAAATCTTGCTTCCAGTCCCCACATAACTTCTTGGGGTCAATCATCTCCTTCATAACATCACTTCTAAATTCCACATCACGAACGAGTGATTCAGTAAAATGGGTAAACCACTCTTTGTGTTTTATAAGAATAGTAAATTCCTCTTCACTAAGTTCTTCGGCCCAACGATCAATCAATATTTGTAAATTTTCTTGTAATAACTGATCGGCCACTATTTCTATGGAGTGGGGGTAGTTTACAAAAATTTTTCGATTGCGAATCGCCTGATGATAAAAGCTATCGATTGTCCCAATAAAAATTAGGCCCAGATGTTCTTCTATTTTTTTCCAGTATTCATATATTTTTAATTCCCCTTGCTCACAGGCATTAAATTTCAATTCTTCTATCCGCTTACTTAAGCGAAACTTAAGTTCACTTCCCGCTTTCCTTGTGAAGGTCATGACAAATAATTTTGAGAGGCACTGTTCCCATTGATCTCCACTTTGATGAATATGAACAAGTAAGTGTTCAACTAAAATGGATGTTTTTCCCGATCCAGCTCCGGCACTGACGATTGTTCCGCCGCTAGCATTAATACAATCTAATTGCTCAGGGTTGAAGTAAGAGATATCACCCAATTTTTTAAAAAATTCTTTTCTTCCTGCTTTTCTATCCATCATAAAATGGCATCTTGGGTTTGTTTTATTTTGTCTTGTTTAAAACATACATAGTTATAATGGCAATATTCACAAACTTTTAAATCGCTGGGTGTGGGGTGAAAATTTTGATCTTTCTCGATTTCCCACTTGATACTTTCAAACCTCAACGCAACTCGCTTCAAATAGGATTCAATCCCTTCGTCTAATTTTTGAAACTTCTTAAGAGTGGCCTTAGGATGGAACAGGGAGTAATGATCAGACCAACTGGAATTCCAAGAAATGCCTGCACTTTGAGCTACGTCATTGGCACATAAATAGAGGATAGATACTTCCATTTGCGGATTTAAAATTTCTGGGTGCAACATCGACATGTGCCAAAGATAATAAGGAATTTGTACATGACTCAACTGAATCGTTTCTTCCATGCTCGGAACACTGAACGCCGAACGTTTAAGATCAATAATAAAGATTCTTGCCTTCTCTGTATCGTGGGCAAGAAAATCAATCTCAAAATGTTGAAGAGAAGTCTGAAATTTAGTTTTAAATTTCCAAAATGAATGGGCAATGTAAAGTTGCAAACTCTCTAAAAACTTTTTAATCTCACCCATCTGTTCTAGCAATTCTTCAAGTAAAAGGGATCGTCTTTGCCTGGATAATTTTTTATTTTTAAAAAATATTTCCAGTTCGCTTTTCCAAAAATCTGGATTGATGGGCCGCTGTAAAATTTGCAAATATTCTTTTGCCAAATAATGGTCCAGAAAAATACCTTTCTCTCTAGCGGTGACATCTTCATCAACTTGAATGATGGGCAAGATTTTATCAAGTCGATCTAAATAATATTTTCTTGGACAGTCTAAGTACATTTGATGAGCGCTGGGAGAATGATTGCGTGGAATACTCTTCAGTTCTTCCTGAATTTTTTCTTTCATCAAATCCCCAAGCACTAAATTGTGATCACGCTTACTCTCCTGATCAAGAGAAATTGGCCCCATCGTCCATTTATCCGTTTCTTCTCCTAACATTTCTACTAAATTTTTATTTTGTTCTAACGCTTCATGCTCAACAAAGATGGTAGAATGACTATTTTGCTTAATAACTTCTAATTGGTGCATGAAAAAATAATTCTTCCAACTCTTGGAAGGATAGGGAGCGACATTGGTGATTAACTTCTGGGATTCAAAATCAAGGAGTGGGATACTATCCATCCCTGAGCTAAGAAAGTTTTTGGATAAAAATATCATCATTTTTTTTTGAGATTCAAAAATCTGCCCCATCCACTTGACTGAAATTTTATTTTTGCTTACGGCACTTAGTTTCATTCGAGTTTCACTTAGCAAAAGCAGGTGCTTTAAGAATTGAAAATCAATTGATTGCAAATCCCCTGAAAGATCATGATTTCCTTGATTTCCTTGATTCGCCTGATTCGCTTTTAAAAGCGATTCATACAGCCAAAGTAATTCGGATTGCATTTTTTTTAAAATTTCCATTTTTAAAAAATGCGTTTTTGTTCGTTTTGTTTCTATTTCTACTTTTTGATCAATTAAATTTGTTAAACCTAAATAATCGTACTTCACTTGCCGTGGAAGTTTTTCTATCCACTGAAACAAACCCTCAATGATATCTTGATACAAACCGTAGGACTGCTCTATTTGAAATTTATTCAAATCCAATCGAAAAAAACTATTCCACACATTTTTTAAAATACTAAAATCCAGCAAGACAAAATCAACCAACTCATTAGTTACGGCCTGGTGATTGAGGATTTGATGCCATAAAGAAATTTCAACATAGTGAATTTTACATTTTATTTTTTTTTCCCCACTTGGCGCATTGATTTTGGAGATATCCCTAACTTCATTCCATGATCCCCATTTAGGCCAATCAAAACTTTGAGATTTCTCCCAAATGAATTTGGGCAAGTAGATATCTACTTCGACGTGAGTAGATAAGGACCTTAAGTACTCTAGTTGCAGAGCAGAAAAAATTTGAAACCCAAAAAAAGCGTAGGTGGTAGATTTGTTTATTTTTTGCTTTAGTAATTGTTGAGTTAATTCTTTATAAAAATGATGTTCATCTAATATCTGATAACTTTGAAGCAAATTCACTAAAGCGCTCGCAAGTATCGAATCATTTTCCTTCGTGGCCCCAAATTCAATTTGCGCTATTTTTTCGATAATCTCGATGGGCAAGTCGAGGGATCTAAGTTCTGTGTAAATTTCAAAGAAGCGCTCGAAAGTGGAATAATGAGTCACACCGAGATTTCGCAAATAAAGATAAAGAAATCGATAGATATCTTTTTTCTGTAAAATTTCCATTTCTAATTCTAATTCACGTGCCAGCTCACCACGCAAATTGGCCCAGGTCTGCACAGCAAAAGATTTCCCTTTTTGCAAAAAAAAACTTCGAAGCTGGTCGGCAGTGGCGGCGTCAGGTGTCACATAAGTAGTCAAATCACTATTATCTTCACATAATAAAGGCGAAGTTGAGTTTTGCGATTGATAAATTTCTTCAATTTGATTAAATAGAAGCAGTTTTAGCATAATAGGAATTATAATATTTTAGTAAGCATTGAGAAACCCATGAACAACAAAAGTCGAATTTATAATTTTCTGAACACTGACAAGAGTATTGCGCTCTTGGCCTTTGAAGGACGAGCTTTTTTTGAGGAATTTTCCCAAAATCGACAACAGACTACGAAATCCGTGGAGCATTTTTTACAACACACTCTCCTCTCCTTGCAGCCGATGATCAATTTTTTAAAACCCACCGAACATTTAGGAATTTACTTAGAATCGAAAGATAAAACTCATCCTTTTCACTTCAATCTTGAGATGTTTGAAATGGGAAAAACTCGCTCTGTTCTTACTCCGCACGGTCTAACAGAAATTCCGGAATTTTTTACGGGACAGTGCCGCGTCGTCAAATTTCTTCCCTATCAAAGAACGCCGTACCAATCCCTACTTTCTTTTGATCAAGTAAATTATTCAGAAATCGTAAAGCAAATTTTTTTGCTTTCTTACCAATTTGAATGCGAAGTCATTTTAAATACTGCTCAGCAAAAATCATTTTTTATCTACAAGCTTCCGAAAGATAGTAAATCCATTCACATCAATGAATCCCCTGAATCCACGGATTCCCTATGCACGCCATTGCAAACATTTTTAAAACTCCATGAAACAACTTTTCAAAATTATTTTCTCTCCGATGTGAGAGGAGTTAAAGATACCGTGCATTTTTTTGAAGAACGAGGCATGGATTATCAATCTAGCAAGGTCATCGATTATAGCTGTCACTGTTCAAAGGAAAGATTTTCCAAGCACCTATACTCACTAGGCGCTGATCAGATTCACGAAATTTTAAGAGAAGATGGTTTGATTAAGGTAACTTGTGATTATTGTCAAAAAGATTATTTTTTCTACGAGAACGATTTTATTTGGCAGTAAGCGACTTATTTTGTTTTTTCTCTTTTTCTTTACGCTGGAACGTTTTCACCATTCTCTGTTCAATCATACCGATAACTTTCATTTCTTTTTCTTGTATGGACGCCGACGTTTTGGAGTGAACAATCACCATCTCTATCCAAGATAACATAAATACAAAAAAAAATTTCATAATCCGAGAATCTATAGATATTTACGGCGAAAGTCTATAACGATTCCACTGTTTATCTTCCTGCAACTCGTAGCAAAGTCGGTCATGCATACGACTTGGTTGGCCCTGCCAAAATTCAAAATAGCTGGGAATTAAGCAAATCCCTCCCCAATCTTCTGGGCATTGAAGTTTTTCTTGGGATTCGTATCGCAGCTCAGTGGACTTATATTTATTCATTAAGGATTCTTTGGAATCCAATTTTTCGCTCTGCCTCTGAGTCAATACGGCAAGTTGGCTGCCCCGTGGCCTAGATCCAAAGTAATGTTGATTTTTTTCTTTAGACACAAAACTTAAACGGCCTTCAATACGAACTTGTCTATGAAGTTTTCGCCACCAAAAATTGAGCGACCCCACTGGTGTGGATTGGATTTGATGTCCCTTAGCACTTAGTAGGCCCGTGTAAAAAATGAAACCCTCTTCGGTTGTTTCTTTAAGTAACACGATTCTTGAATGTGGCCGAGGTGCTGAAACTTTATCCCAACTGATGCTTGAAAAAACCATTCCGTTAGGTTCTATTTCACCACTCTTGAGCGCCTCATCAAACCAACTTGAAAAAAGTAGTCTCGGATTAGGGGACGCTTCACTCTCTAAAAGAGGTCTTTGTTGATAATCAATTCTCAAATCGTAAAATTTTTCATTATTGTCCATACTCAAGCCCTCTCAGCATTCGATAATAAACTTCACTTGACTCATAAATTCCACAAAAATTTTCGGCCGCGGCACCAAAGGAAAAAAGTGGCGACCCAAGAGAGGAATGGGATTTTATCCAAGTCCAATTTTTTTTCGGATCTTTATTTTGATCCATTTCTTTCCACGCATTTCCCTCGGCCGGATAAACAATGGGCATGGAGCTGGCCGCACTCACAATAGTCAATGTATCCGAGGGCAAAGTATTTACTGCTGTATCAATAAGCTCTTGATATTCATTTAATTTTTGATATACCTCTTTCCAATCTTTTCGATTGATTGCATTTAGTAAATCATAATCTACCCAAACAATGGCAAAGCGTTTATCGCTGGCAAGTTTTTGCAACATTTTTAAAAATATTTCTTTTTTGGTGTTGCTACACTTTTTTTGGTCGCAAGAATTCTCCCGGTAAAAACCCACAGGCGGCTTAACGTTTTGAATCCACATCTGATAACTCTTAAGTTGGGACGTATCCGCGTTGCTGTTAAGTAAAAAATAATGGATTGATTTAGTCCATTGCTCGCCTTCACATTTTTTAGATTTTATTAAACTTGATTCATCAGAAACGCCACTCTCGAGCCAAAAAACGGGAAATTCTTTTTTTCCTTTGTAGGCACTACTTACTGAGGACTGAAAAAAGCGATTTTTTTCAGATCCATCAAACTCTCGGTATGGCCCAGCAAAGATACTTCCCTCCCAAGCAGAGCACTTAGAATCATCTTGGTTTATTTTTCCGGACAATTGCATCAATAAAACGCTCAGGGGACTTGGACGCAAATCGGTAAGGTTGTAATTGATGGTTTGTCCAATACACACGGATTTGCGAAAAATATTGTTGGTGTTCTTGGAATTTTTTACGCCATCGTCTACGAAGCCGAATTCCACTTGCGAGAAATCCAATCCAGGTAAAAAAAAGTAAATAACTCGGCCTGGAAAATAATTGAACTGATGAGTATTTAGGCCAATGGTGGGCTGCTGAACACAAGAAAAGAACGATATTAACGAAAGAAAAAAAAATAAAAATTTTAGTTGCACAGACCTTTCCTTTTCAGATTTTCTACTTACCAGGGCATCATAAGAATTTGAAAGATACAATTAATAAAGTATTATAAAAGCAATGCAAATAGGAGCCTTTTACTTATGGAACAAGCTAGTCGCGAAATCATGTGGAATATCCCGGAATCATTTAAGTACGCCATGTACGGTTTACTGGTTGTGGCCACCATTGTTTTTTTGTTGGGATTTCAGAAGAAAATTTCCTACATCCTTCAAGGTAAATCATGGAAGGTACTCATTCCTGCTAGGCCCAATTGGGGAAATTTTTTTCGTACCATTTTTTTTCAAGGAAAAGTAACGCGTGACCCTTTTGTGGGTGTGTTCCATAGCTTAATCTTTTATGGGTTTGTTATTCTCTGGGTAGCCACCGATCTGGTCGCGATTCACTTTGATACTCCCTTCAAAATTTATAAGGGACTAACCTATATAATTATCTCTTTTCTTGCTGACATGGCAGGCGTCGCCATCTTGATTGGGCTAACCCTTGCGTACTATCGACGCTATGTAAAAGTGCCCAGTTACTTAAGTGCCACCCGGCCAAAATCAGAACTTTTTATGTATGGCATGTTGGCCTCACTCGTCATCATTGGTTTTTTTATGGAGGGACTGCGCATTCTAGGAACTGGAATGCCTCCTGCAGAACATTTTTACTCTCCGGTCGGTTGGTTTTTGGCGGAAGTGTTTCAAAGTTGGAACCTTAACGAAAGCACCCTTGCCTTCACTTACCGAAGTCTTTGGTTTTTCCACATGATCAATACCATGGCCTTTATCGCCTCCCTAACTTGGACTAAATTTTTTCACATTATTATCGGGCCATACAGCGCCATTTTTACTCAAGATAGACAAGGTGCTGTGCTTAATCCCATGGATTTCACAAATGAAACGGTAGAAACTTTTGGACTAGCGAAACTGTCTGAATTAACCGTGAAAGAGCGTATCGATACGCTTTCGTGTGTGGAGTGTGGACGATGTACACAAGTATGTCCTGCGAATTTGGCCGATAAGCCACTCAATCCCAAAACGATTGTCACTAAGGCCCGGGATTTCGCGCTCGCATCCTCCAATCAAGAGCTCAGTTTATGGGACGCCAATCTTTATAGTTCAAATGAATTAGATTCTTGCACTACTTGCGGAGCTTGCATGGAAGAGTGCCCCATGAATATAGAACACGTGCAACTCATTATGGATTTGAAGCGCTACAAAGCACTCACTCAAGGAGACCTTCCACCTGCTGCGGCCGATGCAGTTAACAAAATTAAGAAGAATGGAAATCCTTGGGGAATTACTCAAGATGACCGTATGAACTGGGCCCAAGGAATGGAAGTTCCAGTAGCAGAAGTAGGCAAAAAAATTGATTACCTCTACTACGTTGGATGCGCTGGCTCTTACGATGCTTCCAATCAAAAAGTGGTTCGCGATACTGTTACACTACTTAAAAAAGCAGGCGTTTCTTTTGCCGTCATGGGCAAAACCGAAAAATGTAATGGGGATCCTATTCGCCGCTTTGGAGATGAATATTCTTTCTTTGAAGTGGCCATCGAAAATATCGCCAACATGAGGCAGTATTCTTTTGATAAAGTCGTCACTCATTGTCCGCACTGCTTGCACACGATTGGCAAAGAGTACGCCAAGTTTGAAGATGGACAATTTACCACGATCCATCACACAGAATTACTGGCCGATCTCGTTTCACAAAAGAAACTTATTCCGGCCAAAACTCTCAACGAAGAATTTACCTTTCATGACCCATGTTACTTGGGACGACATCACGGCGAATACGATGCACCTAGAAATGTTCTCCACTCCATTCCAGGATTGAAACTTATTGAAATGGAAAAAAATAAAGACAAAGCTCTTTGCTGCGGAATGGGAGGAGGAAATATGTGGTATGAACTCCCAGAAGGAAAACATGTTGCGCTCAATCGCCTCGATCAGATCGGCGAAACAAAGGCGACCAAGCTTGCGACTAGTTGTTCTTTTTGTATGATTAATTTTAATTCATCAAAGGGACAAATTAAAACCACAGAAAACTTGAATATTGAAGATGTGTCTCAAATCTTAATGAGATCTGTTGAATAGAGTAGAATGCAATATTTGTTAATTATTTTATTTTCCTTATTAACGTTGCCACATTCCAAGGCGCAAGAAGACTCAACTTCTGGAATGTTACCTGGAATGTTACAAAGCACAGAGCGTATCGTAAAACGCGACCAGGCCTTTTCAAAAGAATGGAGCACGCTCCCCATGCTTCCTGCGCAAGTAGGGGCGGAAGTTCCCTTGATGATCAATTCTTTTTTTTTAAGTTCTCTTTTATTAAATTCTTCCTTAGCGTACCTTTCATTTACTTGGAATAATTCCTGTGCGCTCATTGATTTACTTTGGCTCAATTTACTTCACGACTCCAAGGGTAGTGAAATCAAATTTATTGTGGTTGATATTTTGCAAAATGATCGCACTTATAAAACTTACCGAATTGGGCGAGAGGAATTTTTTAAAAATGCCTACCGAACCAGGTGTCCTGATTCCAGTCGACTCGCCTTCCAGTATGGACAAAAAGATTTAGCCTCGGTCGTAAAAAAAATTGAACTCAAAATTCCCAAAGACTTAGTCGATTGTGAAAATATTCTCAAAGAGCTATCTAGCAGTGCTCACGCTCCCTACTATTGCTATTTTCAAAAATTATATGAAGAAGGAAAGGCCGCCGAAGCTAATTATAAAATAAAAAAACGGGCCACTGAAAGTGATAAGAAAAAAATTGCGCAAGAGAGATCCCTCTACGAATGGCTTGGGCCAGATAAATTAAGTTACTTAGAAAATTTTTGTCATCATGCTCATGAACCCAGCCAATTTTGCCAAGGTTTTTTTCAGCAAAATTTCTTTCAATTTTTGGCCATTAAAGATACCACACGCTTTCTTCTTACACCTGAATGTGGTACGCCCCAGTTATCTTTAAATGAGGCGCAAAGTTGCGCGACGAAATTACTCCAAAGGCCCAATTATTGTTTTGCACCCTCTGACGAAATTCCTTCACTTGGGCCCCGCGCTGCATGTAATGAAATTTCTGAAATGCTCAACCTCTCGCGCCTCTCTCCTAATTACCGAGATTGTCCAGGTGAAGTCTTAGAAGATTCTTGGATCACGCTTTCACGAATTGGATTTTATTTTCAAAGAATTTCTCAAGGAAAAAATTTCTTTAAACTATCCCCTGAGATTTTATCCCCCTGGAATGGCGGAAGCGAGTATTGTTCCGTCAATCACTACCAACACTTCTATGAATTTATTCAACAAGAAAAATTAACTGATTCCTGGAATTTTAAAATCTGCATGAAAGATCCTTCTAACAAAAAAGGCATTTGTGAACCCGTATTTTGGAAATCTCCTAGCGATCAGTTTTTACCGCTCTTAACGACTGTTCAAAAGTTGCTCGCAAAAAAAACCGGAGTCTACTACAAAGGAAAATGTGAATTTGTTGATCAGGCCGACTATAATCCAGATCTTTTAAAATTTCGGACTGGCTGTTTTATTGTCACGGAAAAATCCAGGTGTCACTTGTACGATTGCCCCTTTACCGTTTTTCTAGATGAAAGAGATCAACGAGGTTTTTTTCAAGTGAGCAATGGAATTAATTTTTCCTCACTTCCTCACTCAGAGACGAAAGGGAAAACGGTGTCTCAATTGTTTTTTGAAAGATTAAAAATTCAAGAAAAATCCATTCGCTCTTATACGGAATTAATGAAATTCTTAAAGAAATATCCCAACTCTTTGATTCACGGATATGGATGCCTGGAGGATTTAAAACCAGATCAATTTCCAAGGAATTCTTTAAATCAGTGCACCATTAATTCTTTTATTTTGGACGGCTACAAAGAGGGATCTGGTACCATTTCTGCTCTCTTCGTGCTCCGAACTTCTCTCGACGAAGTTTACTCACCTAGTTACATTGACTGGAAGGACTTATTTTCCGCGCTCAAAAATATGCAAAATGCTCAGAACCAGGCCTCTCTTAATCTTGTGGGGCTTTATTATGAATAAATATCGGATGAGTTTTTTTCTTAGTTTTTTAGGTTTTTTTATTTGCGTTTCAAAAGTGAAATCAGAACTTTCGGCCTCCCTCTTTACACCCACAACGAAAACTGAGCAAATCCTCTACATATCAAGTGATGATAAAATAAAATATTTAAAGCTGACTGACGAAATCAACCTCTACTTTAATGATGGAAGTAAGTCCGTCTTTAAGTCTAAACATCCAACTTCGCAATTTGAACTGATTACTTCTTATGCCAAAGTAAAATCGGCCCTCGTCGTTGATGAGGCACCACTCTCGACAATCAAATTGAGAAGAAATAAAGATATTTATTTATCCGACTACGGCGAAACAAAAAAAGATTTTATTCTAACGGCCAAGGGTGACTTTCCTTCCTTCCACTTAAACGATGCTTGGTTAACTTTTCTAGATTGGGAAAAACGTACTCTCAATTTACTCTTTCTTCCCTTCACTCAAAAGGCAAGTTACCAACTCAAACTAACCCATGGAAGAAATCCCTTCTTTGTACCCAAAACGGCGATGGCGAATCAAGAAGCTTTTTTTTACACCGATGGAAACGAAAAAGGGGAAGAAGCAGTTATCTACTTCAATATGACCACAAAAAAATTTAGGATCATTCACAAAGTAACTGATGCAGGACAAACCTTGAGTCTTTGTAGTTTTTCGGATCGCTTATTTGTGGCGCAGTTTAGTATTACTTCGAAAGCTCCCAATCAAATCTTTGAAATTAAAAATTGGTCAGGCACACAAATTCCCCAAAAAAATTTGCTCTATGAAAATATGTTAAAACATCGTGGTGGGATCATCTGTGCCCCCTTTAGCGGAACCCTCTCTTTTCTTCGCAGGCCCAACGATGGGCCTAAAAACGAATTCTCAGTCGTGCAGTTTGATCCGGCCAATAAAGTTAGTGAAGTACTCCTCGGGGATTATTCTTTTACTTCGCTCTTTTATATGGACAAAAGATTGATGGCCTCGGAAGGTGGGAAATTTTATGTGGTCAGTAAAAAATAAGCTATTTGTTTTCTTCATTCTTTTTTTGGGCCTTTTTTCATTTAGCGTTTTTGCTCAGACAATCCAAATCAAACGTGAACAGTATATCCCCACGGAATTGCAACTCTTCGTTCGCTGTTTTGAAAAATTTCCTCTTCTCATTCGAAGTCAAACATTCAAACAGCAATTGCAGTTACTCAACGAAAATTTGGCAACCATTGACGACAATTATTTGAGTTATGTAATGAAAGGACTCGTTTACAGATATTTACTTGAAGTGCCTCCGGAAGTTTCCGTGTCTGAAAATTTATCACCCAAAGAACAGCTACAAATTTTCGATCAATCCCTTAAATCCCAAACTACGCCCTGTGCTTTTTTTGATTGGGCGATTAAATCCCTTAAGGTTGATCTTGATGGCGCACTAAAAAAGTCAAATTCTAAAATTAAAGTTGAACGTGCCAGTATGAATGATATCTACGAAGATAAGGAGCTTCACCTCACCTTAAAAAAAATGAAATTTACCCTCCCTTGGGCATTGTATTTAAAAGCTCACTTACAGAAGTCCACTTTGGCGACGTCAGCTCAACCATTGGAGGCCTGGGAAGGCCACTTGGTCAGTATGCTTAAATTTCTCGCCATGCAAACCATCATTTATCGACAGTATAGCTCACCTTCTTTGTCCCCAACGACCACCTTTGAAATTGAAATGCCCTCAGATTTAGCTCCACCAAAAACGCTTCCAGTGACGGCGACGCCGCCAAATAAGGACAATCCCTCCAAGAAAATTGATGAACTATTCCAAGAGCAATTGAAAAAATAAGTGGGCCATAGACTAAACGATGCCTTCTGAACGTGCTAGAATATAGCATGTCAAATTCCAATTTAAGCAAATTACCCTATAAGGGATGTAGAGATTTATTTCCAAAAGATAAACGAGTTCAAGATTTCCTTTTTGAAACGTTTTCTGATGTGGCCAAACTTTTTGGCTTTGAATCTTATGATGGCCCTCTCCTCGAGCCAATTGAATTATACTTGGCGAAATCAGGACAAGAGCTGATTAATGAACAAATTTATTCTTTCGTTGATCGCGGCGAGCGAACCGTTGCGATTCGACCCGAGATGACTCCCACCTTGGCCCGCATGGTGGCGCAAGTGCACCGAGAAGTTCCCCTCCCCTTGCGGTGGTTTTCTATTCCCAATTTAATGCGCTATGAACGTCCCCAAAAAGGTCGCCTTCGCGAGCACTGGCAATTTAATTGTGATATTTTTAGCCTGGAGTCTCCTTATGGAGAGATAGAAATTTTTCAACTTTTAGTAGAAGTCTTTAAACGCTTCGGTGCGAACCGCAACCATTTTGCCATTCACTTCAATTCCAGAGAATTAGTTGATGGCCTAGCGAAAAATTATCTCCATCTTTCAAGCGAACAATCCTACGCCTTCTATAAACTGATTGATCGTAGTAAAAAAATTGGCCAAAAAGAATTTAAAAAAGAATTATTGGCCTACGCGGGCGGCGATACGAATAAACAAAGTTTTTTAGAAAATTATTTTGCCCTCAATTCTCTAGAATCACTTTCCCCATTTATAAGTAAATATCAGCTAGCATGTCCAAGACTTGCTTCCTTTTTGGAACTTATTCAAAAAGAAGAATTTTCATTATTGAAACCTTTTTTGGTTTATGACCCAACCATTGTCAGGGGACTCGATTACTACACCGGACTTGTCTTCGAAGTGTTCAACTTGCACCCCGATCACAACCGTGCTCTTTGCGGTGGTGGAGCATACGACAATTTACTAGGAATTTTTAATGAAAAACCGCTTGGCGGAATTGGATTTGGACTAGGGGATGTGACACTCAAAGATTTTTTAGAGTGCCACCAATTACTTCCCGATTTTTCAAAATCAAAAACCCAAGTACTTGTCGCCGCCCTCGATGAAAAAAATTCTAGCTTTATCCCGATTATAGCAAATCAATTGCGGGCCAATCATATTTCTTGCGATGTTTTGTGGGGCGAACAAAAGACGAAAAAAATATTTAATTATAGCGATCACAAGGGACATCAAATGATTATCCTTTTAGGTGATTCAAATACTCCTCAAGGAGAACTGCTCGTTAAAAAAACCAAAGATCGATCCCACGTGACTTGCCCGATAGATGGTGATTGGATTCAACAAGTAAAAACAGGATTATTATCATGAGTGAAACTGGTGAGAATGATTTAGAAAAAACTTATCGCCCGGAACCGATTGAACAAAAGTGGTATCAAGTTTGGAGCGAGCGCGGATGCTTCAAGTTATCCCCCCATTTGGATGATAAAAAAGATAGAAAAACTTTTTCGGTCGTCATGCCACCACCGAATGTGACGGGTAAATTGCACATGGGGCATGCACTAAATAACACCTGCCAAGACATCTTAGTGCGCTACAAGAGAATGCAAGGATTTGAAGTGCTATGGATTCCTGGTTGTGATCACGCCGGAATTGCGACCCAATCCGTCGTTGAAAAAAAACTCATGCAAGAACAAAAGCAAACCAGACAAGAATTGGGACGAGAAAAATTTTTAGAACACGTATGGCATTGGAAAAATGAGTACGGAAGTAATATTGTCGAGCAACTCAAAAAACTCGGCGTCTCCTGCAACTGGGATTACTTTACTTTTACGATGGATCCCAGCGCCAACAAAGCAGTTCGCCGCGCGTTCGTTGAACTCTACAGGCAAGGACTCATTTACCGAGCAGAGCGAATTATTCACTGGGATCCCCAACTGCAATCGGCGATTTCTGATGCGGAAGTTGAGTTCAAAGAAGTGAAAGGAAAATTTTATCATTTAAAATATAAAGTGGAAGACAGCGAAGAATATTTAGTGGTTGCCACCACCAGGCCAGAAACTTTATTTGGCGACACAGCTGTTGCCGTTCACCCACTTGATGAAAGATATAGTCATCTCATCGGCAAGCGCGTAAAACTTCCGCTCACGGATCGCACCATACCCATTATTTTTGATGAACACGTAGACCGTGAATTAGGAACGGGTTGCTTGAAAGTAACGCCTGGACATGACTTCAATGACTTTGAAATTGGAAAACGTCATCAACTACCGATCATTACTATTTTAACTAAGTCTGGAAAATTTAATCAACACGCGGATCTCATCGAAGGTCTCAATCCCCAGCAAGCAAGGCCTAAAGTTATTGCTGCTCTCGAAGAAGTAGGATCACTTTTAGAAATCAAAGATCATGTGATGCTTGTCGGACACGGCGAGCGCTCTGGTGGCGTTGTAGAGCCCATGGTGAGCTTACAGTGGTTTTTAAATGTAGGAGAAATGGCGAGCACGGCAGTGAGGGCCGTAGAAAAAAAGAAAATGCGCTTCATTCCTGAAACGTGGCAAAATACTTACTTTTCTTGGCTAAGACAACCCAAAGACTGGTGCTTGTCGAGACAACTTTGGTGGGGACATCGTATCCCAGTTTTTAATTGTGAAAGTTGTCAGTTTCAATGGGCGGCCGAGAGCGACCCAACAGATTGCCCTCAGTGTAAATCCCATCACGTCAAGCAAGACGAAGACGTGTTGGATACTTGGTTTAGTTCCGCGCTTTGGCCAATGACCACTCTTGGGTGGCCAGACGCTACACTTATGAAACAAAAACATTATGATCGTTTTTATCCCAATCAAGTTCTAACGACCGGCCATGATATCATTTTCTTTTGGGTAGCGCGCATGATGATGATGTGTACCCATTTCGCTGGTGGTCAAATTCCTTTCAAGGATGTCTACATACACGCCATTGTTCGAGATAAACTTGGCCGCAAGATGAGTAAATCTCTCAATAACGGAATTGATCCTCTAGAGATGATTGAAAAATATGGCTGCGACGCGGTTCGTTTCACCCTTGCAGCTGGGGCCGGCCTAAGCCGCAATTTTAATTTAGATCCCTTAAAAATTGAAAGTTATCGCAATTTCATGAATAAAATCTGGAACGCTTTTCGCTTCGTTAAACCTTTCATGGATAGTGTAAGCGAAGGAGACGTTTCAAAATTGAATCTTAACGAATTAGGAATTCAAGAAAAATGGATCCTGGCAGAACTCAATGATGTGATTGAAAGTGTGACTAAGTCGATCGAAGAATACCGCTTCGATGATGCCTGTAAATCACTTTACGCTTTCGTTTACGATAGTTTTTGCTCATGGTTTTTAGAGCTCTCCAAAGGCATTCTCTATAAGACGGAAGGGAGAGAAAAACAAATCAGGGCTGCAGTTTTAAAATATGTGTTTTCAGATATCTTAAAGCTTCTTCATCCCTTTTCTCCTTTTCTTTCTGAAGAATTGTGGTCGCAACTTCATCCATCGCTTTTAATTAGTGAAGTTTTCCCCAAAATGAATAAAGATTTCAAGAAATTCAAAGAAGAAAAAACACGCCTCAATGAAATGATCGAAATGGTGACTCAGGTGAGAAATTTGCGAGCGTCTCTGAATTTAGCGCCCAAAATTCCTATTCGTATTCAAGTGAATGCGAAAACTCACCCTACCGCCAAATTTTTCTTTGATAATCAATATAACTTATTTCACTTGGCCCGCATTAAGCGCGCGAAGGTGAGGTCCTTAAGTAAAACGGATCGTCCTCGCAAAACAATCATTTCTCCTCTCAGCTTTGGAGAAGTTTTTTTATTCTTGGAAGGTGTCGTTGATATACAAAAAGAAATATTGCGAAATGAAAGGCAACTTACTCGCCTCGATCAAGAATTGCGAGCAGTTCAGCAAAAATTAGGAAATCCTAGTTTTACCGACCGCGCCCCAGAAGAGGTTGTCGCAGAAGTACGCGAGAAAGCAGAGTTACTCATCCATCAAAAAAGCGTGGTGGAAGATTCACTCGCAAGGCTTAAAGATTGAGGTAAGAAGTGGCGGCACCGCAAACACAATTCGAGATTAAAGAACTTTTTCGCGTCATTCGTGAAATTCAGTCTATTTTAAATCAAAATTTTGCCATCTCACTGGAAAATAAAAAGCAAAATGAACGAATGGAGCACTTAAGAGGATCATTTGATAGCAAGCAAGAAGAGCTTAAAAACTTAAAGGAAACTTTAATCAATTTTAGTCTTAATCAAAAAACCTTAGAATCCCTCATTGAAAAAGAGTCAAAGCAAATTGAGAAGCTTGAGCGCGACATTTATGACTTGAAGAATCTAACGGAAGTTGATACTGCCAAGAAAAAATTAAATGAGCTAATTGCTTCAAAAACGGAACATGAAATAAAATATTTTGAAGACTTATCCACATGGGAGATCGCCCAACTAGAAGTCCCAAAGCTAACTAAATTCGTAGAGGGATTTCAATCATCAATACTAGAGCTGCAAGAAGAAACAAATAAATTAAAAATCGACAACGATACAAAAACGAAACAAAACTTAAATCTAATCAATACTCACCTGGATTTATTTCCGCCTGTGTATATAAAATTAATTCAGCATCTCATTCAAAGACATTCGTTTAAAATTAGCACACCCATTTATTCTAACAAGTGCGGTTCGTGCAACATGCAGCAAAGTCCGCAGTCAGTACAAATTGCTGAGAAAATGCTCGATATTACTAAATGCTCGTTTTGCGGACTTATTCTTATGCCAGATGGATCATTTACCTAGCCTTCTTGTTGATTTTCTTTTTGCGCCGTGGATTTAAATCTTTCAAAAAACTTGGGGCCCGGTCATCAAATTTTTTCTCTGCCTTCTTAATTTCTTTAATTTTCTCTATTCTTTTTAACATAACGGGCAACTCTTTCTTCACTGGCGCTTTAACAAAGGCCTGAGGCTTTGCTTCACTAACCTTTAGTGTTCGATCATCCACCACTCGGCCGTTAAGTTCCTTGATCGCAACTAAGGCATCCGCCCGAACAAACATTTCAACGAAAGCGACTCCTTTGCTTTTGTTATCCCGGCCCTCTTTAAGCAATTTCACTACTTTCACATCGCCGTATGGCAAAAACAAAGACTTAATGGCACTTTCTTTTCGCTCATAATTTAAGTTGGAAATATACACCATGGTCGTTGGCTTCACGACTGAAGCGACTTTCGCTACCTTCTTGAAGGATTTTTTCTTAGTAATTTCTTTCATGATTTTTCCTTTAGATTAATGTCAAAACGGTAATTATAGACTATCTACTCCGCCAATAAACAGCTCCGTAGGCAATATCTTTAAAATATCTTTATTCTTAATCATGCCAAGCGCAGCAAAGGATGGATAAGCATGAACTAAATTTTTGTAACATAAAAAAGGGTAATCCCAAATGGTATATTGTTGGTTGATCAATTTTAAAATTTCCGTCTCATACTGCTCATCTGCGAATCCCCATTCATGGACAATACCTGGCAAATCTTTTCCTTTGCCACAAAAATAATATCCTATAAAATTTTTTCCATCCTTTAAGATGCCTACATTAACAGACGGCATTTTTTCTATTTTGTTCCAGTACATTTCTCTATCTAGAAAAAAATTATTTTTGTATCTTTTTTGAAACGCACCTCTAATTAAACTCCAAGTCTCTTTGTCCCAATCTTTGGCAAACCTTTCCTCCAAAATCCAGCCCTGATTTTTTACTTTATCTGCCGGAAGATCATCCCCAACCTTGGGAACAATGGTTTGCTTAAACATTTTTTTAAAACCAAATTTAGCAAACAACTCTTCTTTCTCGCTCCAAAGTAAATATAAATCAAATTCCTTCTTTTCTATTAACACACGCTCCATCAAGGATCGAAAGATTCCCTTTCCCTGTTCTGTCCCTCTAACGGTCATCGCACCCATAATAAGCACGTTGAGAAATTTTTTGAGGCCCGGAATCCACAATTTCCGCTCATAACAAGCGATGGTCGCGATAATTTTTTCGTTTGATTTTTCGTAATATCCAAAAGCATTTCTTGAGTTTTCTTTTTCCAACAAAGGATAAAAATCATCCTCAAAATAAAATCCCTCACCTTCAGAGTATCCAAATTCCTTTTCCACCAATGTAATATAACCCGCAAGAAGTTTACTAGATTCTTGTAAGTTAAAAAAAATAAATTCACCCATCATTTTTACCTAGGTCTTTACGATTTCTTATCCATAAAAAATGCGGTGGCAAGTCCCACTAAACCCGCCAAATAAAAAATGATACTAATCGGCGGAGGCCACCCGTTATTCCATTGATAATCGTGGGGAATGACAAACGTACCGCATAAAAAAAAGCAACTAGTGATCACCAAAACTCCAAGCAATTTCACCGCACGGGCAGCACCTTTTATTGCTTGATTCTGTCCATTATTTCTAATATCGAAGGCATAGTTTCTCTTTCCAAGTTCCCTTAAAAACCAATTCACATGATGGGGAAGAGTTCTTAGGACATTGAGTCCTTGCCTTCCCGCACCCAGTGCATCTTGCATGAGATTTTCTTTATTTAAAAAACTGCTCTTGAGTCCATCTAATTCTTTTTCCAACATTTCAAAGGTATTGATATCAAAACCAATAGATCGCCCTAAACCATCAAGTGTAATGATGGCCCGAAAAATAGTCGACCACTCCCGGGGAAGAAAAATTTCGTGAGTTGATAGGGTCGTCATGAGCATGCGAAGCATTTCATTAACTTTGATTTCAGAAACTTTTAGGCCAATAAATGGCCCAAGACTCTCTTCAAGATCTCTGGTTAGGGTTTTTATATCAGGGAGTGTTTCATATTCTGCCACATCTAAAAATTGGTGAACGACAGCATGAAAATTCCCACTGATTAAATAATACAAAATTAAAATGAGATCTTGCCTACCTTGAGGGGATAAATGTCCCACCAAACCAAAATCGACTAGGCCAATTTTTTTCGTTTTATTTAGTAAGAAAAAATTTCCACCGTGTAAATCCGCGTGAAAAAAACCATCATGAAAAAGAGATTGAAAAAATAAAACAGTACAGCGATGTAACTTTTTTTCTAAGTCATTTTCTTTTAAATCATGAGGGGTGAGCTTATTAAAAGGAGTTCCATCTAAAAATTCAATCACTAAAAATTCACTATTACTAAGCTCCGGATACGCCTTAGGAAAATATAAAATATCCTCACTGTTTCGTTTTTGATAATTATTTTTAAGCTTGGACAAATTTCGTAACTCAACCGAAAGGTCGCATTCTTGCTTGATGGTGCGATAAAAGTCTTCTAAGTGGTGTGAAAGTCCAAGATAACGAATTTCCTTATTTAAGCGCTCTAATCTGTGAATGATAAAGGACATTAAGTCAAAATCTTGATCAATAATTTTTTCTATTCCGGGCTTCTTCACTTTAAGAACAACGATCTCGCCACTTTTCAATTCTCCTTTAAACACCGAAGCGATAGAAGCGGTCGCAATGGCCTGGGGCAAAATATGAACAAACACCTCTTGCCAAGATTTTCCCAAGGCCTTATTAATTAATTTTTCAGCCTCCAAAAAAGGCATGGGATTCACATCATCTTGCAAACGTTTCATTTCTTGAACGAAGGCCGAAGGGAATAAATCTTCTCTAGACGAAATTAGCTGCCCAAATTTGATAAAGGCAGGCCCCAACTCTTGAAAACTTAGCCGCAAGCGGTGCCCAACAATTCCCCATCCCAGGCGATCTTGATCTTTCTTCTCTTCAATTCCATATTCGGGAACTTTTCCCTGAAGCTTTGTCTTAATAACTAATTCTTCAAGTCCATTTTTAACAAAGACGACGAGTATTTCTTTAAGCCTTTGCATATTGCGAAAGGTTTTGGCCATGCCAAAAATATGAGAATTTGAGGCCCGCTTCATACTTTTTTCCTCGCTAGGAGTTAATTACCTAACTAAAATACAAGTATGTTCCAAATCATTTCAAAAAATATGGTCAACTTGTTTCTGGGTGCTATTTTGTTCACCTACTCACTTTATAGTAGCGCGCAAGACTCTTGCAGTCGAATCGCAACCGTGAATTATCAAGATATTTTTATCGATAGTTCTAGTTCTAAAAAGGGTGAGGGATTAAGGAATTATCTCTCGCAAAATGCAGAAAGTTTATCCCTCTTGAATACCTACCAAGAAAATACCGTTCCCAATTATTGGATTAGTGGAGCAAGTACGGCTGGCCTACTCATGGTGATTTTAGGTATGGCCTCAAGTCGGGACAGTGGAACCTATTATAGTAAGCAAACGCTTATGAGCACTGGCCTTGTGGTCATTGCCGTAAGTCTCATTACGTCTCAGGCACTAAAAGCGAAAAATGAAGATAGATTAATGAAATCGATTGATATATATAATTCCAATAACGATCCTAAAATTCTTCTTCCGCAGGAAAGATCTAAGCCGATTTTTGATTTTTCCTTTTTTACAAAAGAATTTTAATCATCTTTATTGGAATTAAGAATAGGACTTTTTATGTCAGTTATTTGTTACAATTGCTCTCATAATCTAGACTACATTGATCCACTGACTCCCCTCTCCAGACAAGAGACTTGTCCCAAGTGTTACCGCGATTTGCGAGTTTGTAGAATGTGCCAATTTTATGATACTAGTTCTTATAATGATTGTGGTGAGCCCGCAGCTGAGAGGGTCGTGGACAAAACGAAATCCAATTTTTGTAATTTTTTTAGATTAAATTTGCAAAAAATATCTAACAGTGGAGAAATAATTTCAAAATCCAACTCAAAAGAAGACTTATTGGCAAAAGCGCGAGATTTATTTAAGAAATAATAAATTTTTAAAAAAATTAATTTAAAATTGAGATCATTATGAACAACATTCCCATGACCATTCACGGAAAAGCTCTCATTGAAAAAGAGCTTGAGTACTTAGTTAAAGTAGAACGTGAGAATATCAAAGAGGCACTGGTTTTTGCGCGCGAGTTAGGCGATTTGAAAGAAAACGCTGAGTATCATGCCGCTAAAGAAAAGCAGTCTCACGTAGAAGGAAAAATTGCTGATTTGCAATCTAAGCTTGCACACGCGCAAGTCATTGACGTTTCAAAATTGAAAAGTGATCGTATTGTCTTTGGAGCGACCATCAATTTATTTGACCACCAGAAGGAAACTTCCCTCAAAATTCAAGTCGTGGGCGAAGAAGAAGCCGGCCATGAGCCACACAAAATTTCCATCAATAGTCCTCTCGGACGAGCACTCATTGGCAAACAAGAAGGCGATGAAGTCACTGTAAAAGCTCCGAAGGGAGACATGTATTACACGGTGGAAGAATTTTCTTTTAGCTAGAAGTAAAGGACCAGCAATCGCTGGTATAAGTCTGCATTATTATCGCGCAACTTAATATCTCATTATTCCTATTATATTCATCTGAGTTTGTTTAATAGATGATATTTCTGATTCAGTTTTATATTGAAAATTTGATAGCTATTTTTTTAGAGTACCGTGTGCCTAAGAATGAATAATGAATCGATTTGAATCAACGAATTAATGGCGCTGTTAACATGCCCAAAAGATCACAGTACTCAATCACTATGGCATTGAAATCGATCTTGACAAGTATATACATAAGCATACAATTAGTTATGATATTTGAATGGGATGAGGGAAAAAATATTAGAAATTTCAAAAAACATGCCGTATGGTTTGAAGAAGCCAAGTCTGTATGGGCCGATCCAAACTCGGTTGAGTTTTTAGATTCTGAGCATAGCGATAAAGAAGAACGATTTATTCGTATTGGTCATTCTTCAAATATGCTATTTCTTCTTGTCATTTTTTGTGAGTTTAATGCCGGAAACATTGTTCGAATTATTAGCGCTAGAAAGGCAACACCAAAGGAGCGAAAGCAATATGAAGAAGGAATATGATTTTAAAAAATTAAAGAAGCGTCCAGGTAGAGTAAAAGTAGATACAGAGGCCAGCAAGACACCCATCAGTATCCGCCTAAATAACACTGATCTCTCACTGATCCGCAGTGAAGCAGAACGTTTAGGACTTCCCTACCAAACTTTAGTTGGAAGCATTTTACATCGATATGCAAATGGAGAATTGATTGATAAATCAATGGTTGCTCTCATAAAAAAACTTAAAAGTGCCTGAAAAGTGCTGAAAAGTGCTAGCACCCCGCTATTATGAGATCTGCGTCATTTTTTTAAATTTAAAATCCAACTTTAAAATTTAAGAAATTTTTGTATCGACCTCGTTGGTTTTTTTAACAAGTTCAAGGCCAGCTGGAAATTTCTTATGTCGAAAGTGTGCTCAATCACGGTCCAGAGACGACCTTTCGAGGATTACTCTATACTATAGGCCGCAGTTTTGAAGGCCAACAGCTTGGCGTTCAAAGGAGTCGAGAGATTGGCCAAATTTACGAGGACCTAGAGTGGGGTAGTTACAAATAATTATATGTGTGAGCAGGCCACCTGCAGCTTATAATCTTTAGACTCAAAGTTCTTAATTCCAATCGGCTCACCTTCAAAAAAAGTGGTATTTTCAAAAATGACTGAAGTGGTCTCTGTTACATCAATAAAGTGCTTAGTTTTTCGATTCACCTTAGCTAATTCAACGTTACCACGAAGATAATTTTTTCCAACGACAAGACGAAACACAACATCTAGATCGGTGTCTTTCTTTTTGGACTTTCTCCCCTTCTGCTCAATATTTGGTTGGAAAAGCAAAGGAGAGCTGAGCATTTTTCCTTCCGCACCAGTACTATTAATAACTAGCGTTGCGTTTCCAAGCAATTCAAAATTTTTGCTAGCAAATTTTTGAGGTAAATTTTTCTGAAACAAGGCCAACTGACAGGCGTACTGATTGGTCTCTTGGAATTCTAGTGCGATCTTCATTGTGGAAGAAAATACATAATTTGATAATTCGATTCCCATAATTCCAAAATATTCATGGAGAACAATTTTAATCTTCTCTTCAAGGACTAGACTTTGCCACAAATTTTCATTAATTAGAATTTCTCCTTTATCTGGATAATTCTTAGCAACAAATCCGCTTTCATCTGGGCAAGATCGATCATCATCTTTGGAGCAAAGTTTGTAAGTAACAGAATAAATTTTAGTTGTTTCAATCGAACTATTGAGAGATTTTAAATTTATGTTGGGATAAAGCTCAGTATTTTTCTCAAGATATTTTAAACTTTCGGTGGCAATTTCAGTAAAGCGCATGGCCACTTGATTTCCTCCATTACCATCACGCCCCTTGAAACAAAGGCCAAGCTGCGGGATAGAAAACAAGAAAAAAAACAATGTTAACTTCAATTCAAATTCATTCTTACGTTTCATGGAAATTCCTATTCATCAAATAATTTCTAAAATCTATATTCTAAATTCTAAATTCTATAGTCTATACTCAATAATTCGACGTTAAACTTTCAGTATCTATCCGTGCTTGCGCTTCGCCTTTCACCATAGGGAAAAAACCAATTTGCAAGGCATAGACAGAATCTTTGATTGGATGATCTTCTAGATGAGCGCAAAGGCTTTGTCTAAATTTTTTTATAATTTCTGTCGCTTCCAGTATTTTGGAAGAGTGGGTTGCAAAAACGATGGATGAGTGGGAACGCTCACAAATATCATCATATTCTAAACTCAATATGGATTTTTGAATGATTTGCTGCTGAAATAATTTATTCGCTCTATTTGTCTCTTGAGGGCCTATTTCGTGGGTTGAAAAGCCTTGAGTTAGATCCACAATTCGGTCATCTTTAATTTTAATTAACTTAACAGCTTGCAAATTTTCAATGAGGAGTTCAATTTTTTCTTTGGACAAAGAAAGTTTAAGCGCAAAAAAATCAAGATCAAATTTTCCTTCATTTAATTTAATAAGTTCTAACAGTGCGTAGTGATTAGGGTTAGCAATGATTTCAAAAACTCTATGATTAAGCAGTGAAAATTTTTGCTTTACTTTTCTCATCTTAAATTGATTAATTTTTTTACTTAAACTCACTTCTTCAATAATTTTTTTCTTTGTACTTTCTGGTGTTTCTAGCAGAACAAGTGCGTGTTTGATTTTTTTTAGATCAAAAAAAGTTTGTCCATTCATGATTTTAGAGAGAACAGAAGGAGATAGATTTAAAAGTCGCGCAAAAGAACGCATCGAAAATAATGGATTCTTTTTTTGTTTCTTTTCTAATTCTGTTTTGAGCCAAGTGGCGATTAACGTCATAATTATTTCATCGTTAGTAATTTTTAATTAAAGGCAGTCAAGAAAAACCAAATTCATGATGGTATTGTTTGATTTGACTTAACCGCCCATACCATTACTTCTACTTCGTATACATTTCAACTAAGGTCTGTAATTTTAACTCATCAAGTCCTGGGTGAATGTATATTGGCCCACTATTCCACCAATTCATGACTTCTTCTCTGTTTATGTTTTTAAATTGCTTAACTTTATTCATCAGAGTTAAGGGGTCAACGGCATTTAATTGATTAAGAGAAACAACAAAACCATTTATTAAAGCCTACATTCCGCAGTTGAACTGGGTGTGACTCGTAGGCTAACTGCCTAATTTTAATGATTTATTTTTTGTAAATCCCGCACCAAGGTGCTGAGTCAGCTCCTTCTTTTAGCAATTTATCAATTTTCTTTTGCAATCGCT
>JARXAH010000066.1 GCA_029865945.1 Bacteriovoracaceae bacterium
CTTCATCAATTACAAAGAAATTTAAGTGGAGTCGTAGCTTAAGAATTCAAAGTAAATTCATCTTAGAAACGAAAATGTTAGGATATGTGAAAAGCTCGATCCACAAAGGGTTTTATCATTTCGCGACAGCGACTAATTAGATATGATCATAGCTCAGATCTTTTGAGAGAAATCAAGGAAGCTGTTTTTAAAACTAAGCCTCTTCCCGATTCATGTCAAACATTGGCCCCATAACTAAGTACACCTTCTTTTCAAATCAAAATTGATTTGTGAAATTAAAAAAGCTGGAAGTAAAATTTCAATGAAGGTATCTACTTAGGTGGTTTTATAAAGGTCCTAGGGTTAAGTATTTTTTTTTGGGACAGTCCTGTATATCACGCCAAACCAGGTCATTTTATTCTATAAACTTAATCTTCTATAATATTTACAGTAATGAAAATTATCTGTATGAATTCATTTTTAAACTTGGTATGTTTTCGCACAAACATTAACATAAATTAAAGGAAATTTTTTATGAATTTTATGAAGCTTTTACCAGTAACTATTATCCTTTCAGTAGTGCTTAATTCGACGTTATCTTTTGGGAAACCCGGCCAACTTCTCAGAGAAAGAGAGTTTAAACTGAATATAAATTTTAAGGATTCGAGCGTTAATCAAAAAAATAATATTAAGATTAGTTTTTTTGAATCTGCAAAAAATTACATTCAGACCCATATTGGAACTGATAATATTTTAATCTTAAATGAAGTCTCAAGCTCAGATACAAGAAATGAAGCAACCATAAACTTGCACCTAGTTTATTTTGAAAAAAATCAATCTACAGAAGATATCAGCAAAGATGTTTGCCCAAATTTTGATGATTATATCCAGAAGCTGGGTGGTTGTTTTATCGAACAAGAGGATGTTGCCCTATATGAAGTAAGCAAATTAACAATGGAGTATAGATTTTATAACTCAAAATTAAAAAACGATGGACCATTTAGAAACACTTCTTCGGTTCATGTAGGTTTTTCAAATATTGATTCTTCAAATCTAGAAGCATCTCTCAAGACAGTAATGAAAACGGGAATGCTACCAAATACTTTTGTTGGTGGACGTGAGTTAGATGATAAGTTTGAAGTAAGACTTCAAAATTCAAATTTATTTGGAAATCCCTCATTCAATATTAAAATATATGAAAATTAAAAACTGGGATTAGCAAAATGCTGGTTCACAAACAAAAAGTTTTAGTGATTGGGGCAACAGGTACGCAACAAAAAACAACCGTTGAGCATTTATTAAAAAATGGGCATGAGGCCTTTATTTTTACTCGAAATCCCAGTAGCACAACCGTAAAAGATCTTTTAGAAAAAGGCGCCAAAGTTCATGAGGGTAACTTAGCTGATAACCATTCACTTGAATTAGCGATGGAGGAAAAAGATGCACTCTCCTTCATCGTTCCGGCCTTTCTTGAAAATCCGGGGGAAGCGAAATCTTACGCATTTTCTGTTTTTCAAATCGCAAAAAAATGCAAAATTAAGTTGGTTGTTTGGAATCTCAGTGGTGAACTGCAAATGGAATCTCATGGGGATTACAGACATGAAGTGATACGTTATTTAAAAGAACTAAATATCCCCTACATACTTTTTGAGCCAACTACGTATATGGAAAATTGGCTTGGGCCATGGACTGCCAATTATATTAAAGAAAAAAATTTAGTTTCTTATCCCCAACTAGCCGTGAAAAAGGTGGGTTGGATGGCGTGCGATGATATGGGAAAATTAATGGCAAAGTCCATGGAACATCCTGAACTTTCAGGTTCACATTTTAAAGTCAGTGGTATTGAAGCTCCCAATGGTGATGAGCTCGCAAAAATTTTTTCCCAAGCATTAAACCGGCCATTAAAATATTACGCGTTGCCGCCTGATGAAATGAAAAATGTTTTAGAAACCACTTATGGGCCAGGAGCGGGTGCTGCCGTTGTTGAAATGTACCGAAGAGAGCAAGCGGATCCCAATCAGCCAGGAAAATTTCATAACATGGTTGAAGTATTAAATAAGATTCCAGTAAAAATGAATACGATTCACGAATGGGTTTTGAAACATCAAACTTTTTTCAATCCGTGGCCGTGATTAGTCCATTCGGATCTAATTTTTAGCAACTTTAAAGCAAGCTAATGCACAAAAATGCACTTAATTTTTTTTCGAAATTGCTAGAAAAACAGGTGCCCATGAAAATAATAAAACATGAGCACCTATCGGCCATTTATCGAGACTATTGACCAAGTGCTGATTTAACAATAAGGGACACTTTCTGGATATTATTTGATAATTTGAACGCTCTATCTCCCCTCTTTTCTAATTCCTTTAAAAATTCTTTGGCCGAATCAAGGGCCGTGCTCAATTCCTGCAAACTTTTTATGGCGTCAGGATGTGCTGGTGATTCTAATTCGATAACATTGAGATAGCCTCTTGCTTTACTCTTAATAGGTAAAAGAAAATTATCTTGTTCTTCACCTGTAGTTGAGTCCATGGAAGTAATAAATTCGATCACAGGTATGAGTGATCTTACGTTCAGAACAAGGTTTGTTCCTGGCTGGCCACCTGGAAATTGGGGATCATCAATAACTATGGCCGAAGCACAAAAGTTTTTGATTTTTACCCACTTGATATTACCTTGAAGTTCAATTTCTAATGGCCCAAAAGTATTGATTCTAGGAAACGTGACAGACTTGCTTATGAAATGCCTTTTTGCCACATTAGTTATGTTTAGATCATAGACGAGTTGGCCTCCAATTTTAAATATTAAATGAGCAGGGCCGTTTTCTGCTTTCTTTACTTCGAAGGCAACAATCGCTTGAAGAAAATTAAAATCTGACACAACAAATTTTGATTCTCCATTTCGAAGCCTAAACATCCTTCCAGATTTGATTTCATCATTGTCATCAATTTCATTATCGACATCAACAGCAATTGAAACAGCAAAACTATTAGAAACGAACATTAGTGATAAAAAAATAAATAATAATTTCTTCATACATTTCCCCTTATTGGCATTTTTCAATGGCAGATGAATTGAGTGGTAGGCCTAAATCTTTTTTTATCCATAGTTGAATTCGCAACATTTCATTAAGAAAGCCTTCGTACTCTTTAATGTTGATAAATTTATCAAAAACTCCTTGAGATTTTTGAATAAGAACTCCAAGATTTCGGATTTCACATTGATACACTAAAAGACTAGTGTTCATGCCCATAATCGTTCTTAAAGTAAAAATTTGTTTTCTGATGGGATTAATTAATTGATCTTTTTCAGTCCCTGTTACCCTATTTTCTCCAATGCGCTCCATGTATCCATCGAGCCATGCGAGGTTATCAGGATTAATGTACGGCTCATAAACCTGATAGTAGTTCACAGGTGGATTTCTGTAATAAGAATCCTGAGCCAAAATAGCATTACTAGACAAAATACTAATGAAGAAAAAAAATAATTTCATGAGAATTCCTTTGTAAAATGGTTATTATTTTTTCGTATCCATTTAGTAACATAGGGGAAGCACAAGCATTATCTTTCTTAGCAAGATGTGTAGCAAAAAATTTTGCTACAGGGGTGGTCGGGATTAGATAAGTGAGATTAATACAAAAACTAGATAAAATTAAAAAATAAAAAAAATTTAATCCAAGGAAAGTGGAAAGACCTGAATGGAGATATTATAAATAGATTTAGATTCGCAATCCTTATATAAATCTTTTAATTGTGTTCTGAAGTCGCTGATAAGTTTTCGAATAGATCCAATTTTTTCGGGGTGAAAAGGAATAGTCAACGAACTATAATAACGCTGGTCAATTTTAGTTGTATCAAGTTTTCTTATGGCCAAATTTAAAATATCTTTGTGAGAATCTTTAAGCGATTGAGATTCAGTTTCTTTGGTTACTTTGATGTGTGGAATTTTTCTCACGTAACCTTGATTCAAATCTCTCTTGATAAATCCTGCCTTAACTAGGTCTTGGACGATGGTTTTTACTTTTTCCTCACTCAACGAAAAGCGCATGGCAACATCTTTAACATTGAAGTAAAAATTCTTTGTTTCCATCAGCGAAAGAATTGCAAAATACTCCCATTGGGAAATAATGCGATATTCACTGTCATCAATGAAGAAATTTCCTAAAGTTTTTGATTCAATTTTTTCTTCGTCATTTTGAAATGGTAAGGATTCCTGATGACTAATCTTAAATTTCTCTTGTTCCTCAGGAGATAGGGCAAGGTTTTCAATGGTATGATGTAATTTTTTTTTGGGAATTTTTCTTTTGCCCAGCAAAATTTGGCTAAGCGAAGAAGGATGAATCCCAAGATCTCTCCCAAAGGCCCTCAGTGAATAATTAACATTCAATGATTGCCTTTGAGAGAGAACTAAGTTCATTTTTTTTACGTAATAACAAAAGTCTTGTTGCTTCATGCGGCCATACTATTCTTTATTTTTTATTCTTTAATTTTTATTTTCATCTACTTGATCGAGATTAATAAGAAACGAAACTTTAAAACTTTTCGGTATCCAACTATCATTCTTATTGAAGCTTGTTAACTGAGTTCCACCACCAACACTAAAAACCATAAGGACGTTTCCTTGGTAGTAACTAATAGGTTGCACGTATTGCAATTGATAGTTAATGGTACCAATGCGATCCGCTAAATCATCAAACACTTTCTGGTAGCCAATACCTAATAGTAGATACTTTTTAAGTTGGATGTTTAATAGCGCTTGTACATAGGGATCTCCATTGGTCTTTCTAACCAGCGGGATACTTGATGGATCATAGACTTTAAACCATTGCAATCCGTCAGCGTAATATCGATAGGAATTGGAAGTAAAACCATTCGGGTATTTTCCAGTAAAATAATCATAACTACTGGCGCTAACTCTTAGATCCTCCCAAGAGTTATTTCCAAACTTAACTCTGGTGGCAGAAACCATTTCATCTTTTCCAATAGGTTCTGGCTCATAATTTTGCTGTTGTACGGGAACACGTTCTTGAGTACTGAGATATACTCCTCCACTAAACTGCATGTTCACTCGTTTAGTTAAACCAAAACCAATAAGAAATTCTGGTAATCCATAGCGTGGCCTTCCTTTATCAATGAGATTGACTGAGCCAAGTGACATTCCCATGTAATTATTCTTACCAATGTCATAACGATCAGAGACTGCATCTTCCTTACTTCTTTGTACTTGAAATTGGATAATTTGATTTTGTTGGAATACAAATTCCTCATTCACGGAAGCGAGAAAATCTTTATTAGCATTGGCAATACATTTTCCAATGGCATCTAAAACATAGTGGATATTTCTGTACTTGCTAGAACCATGTAGTTCTTGAGGGTAGGACAAGTCAGCAACATGGCCGAACTCATGAATCATAAGTTCTGTTAAATAAGTGTTACTAATGATTTTACCATCTACGAAATAGCTTGGATTGACGTAAATTTTCTTAAGTGATTCATGGGTTATCATCGCCTCAGGTAAATTGGTCGCGGGATTGACGAAACTAATCCTATCCTCTGGGCCTGCCAAAATAAAATCTACCTTGGTATCGCTATAGAGAGCTGTAGCAAAATTGCGCCAATTGACTTCATAAAATTTTATGACTTTAGCATTATCTGGATCATTTTTATCAAGGCCGCATCTTTCATAAGGCAAAAATTGTGCCGTTAATTCTATCAGTCGCCATGATTGTAATCTTGCATGTTCTAAGAGAGCTTGAATTTGAAGATTAGCTCCGCCACCTCCTCCTTTTTCTCCACTGTCATTGCGATTATTATAGGCCTTATCTAAGATGATTGCCTTTTTGTATGAATATTGTGCGTAAGAGGAAGACACCATGAGAAGAGTTGCAAATAAGTAAAAAAACAAATGTTTCAGCAGGTTCATATTGATCTCCTAAAGTAAAATTGCAGATCGTTCATTTGAGATACGTTTATGATTCAAAAAATATGTTGTTGCTATACTTTGGAGCATAGAGTGTAGCAAAAAATTTTGCTACACATCGAATTCAGAAGATTACTTAAAGCGGGCCACATTGAAAAAATCAAACTAGGCCAATGTAAGATCTGAAAATTCTTGTCTTTCTTAGCTTAATTTAGCACTCAATTCAAGCAACATTTATGAGTCCAATGGATTCATAGTGGTGGGGATGGGGCGAGTAACTCGCTGAAGGAGGGAAAGGAGCTTAGGGAGGGAACTTATAGGGAACTCATATCTATTTTTTGATATAAACCCATTTGATTGACCGCAGGCATGTCTACCTGCGGCCAATTTAGCTTCTAAATTATAATTTTGTTAAGCCGCTTCATCTTCTCGGTTGGATCTTTTCGCACGCTTCGTACTTTTCCTAGATTTTCTCGATTCTAAAAAGTGCCCGGCCTTAGTCACACTGTCTCGTCCTAATCGGTGATGAAGTTTATCTTTTAATTTTCGCATTTGAGTTTCTACTTTATCGACTACTAAATCAAAAGATTTGTAGAGGGAATCACTTTCTGCGGAAGCATGGAGTTTGAAACCATTTCCTATCACACAAATATCGGCCACTTGTTTTTTGTCCTTGGCAAAACAATACCATTGAACTTCAAAATTTCCGGAAAAAAATTTATTTAAATGAAAGGACTTCTCGTGGATTCTGGTATCGAGTGCAGGTGTATGTTCTAAGTGTCTAAAACAAGTTGTAATTTTCATGAAAACCTCCGATATTTTTTAAATATTGTTAATACAGGAGAGCTAAGTTTTTTTCCTCTTGCTGGAAGAAAGAAAACCTAATTCATCGCGATACTTTGCAACTGTTCTTCTTGCAATCGTAATTCCATTTCCTCCTAATAATGTAACGATTCTTTCGTCTGATAGAGGGTTACGAACATCTTCTGATTCTATGAGTGTTTTAATTTTTAATTTGATGGAGTCACCGGTGGCCCCTTCGTTTCCTTCCTTAGATCCCACGCCGGTATTAAAAAAATATTTAAGTTCAAAAATTCCCAGCGGTGTATGCATATATTTATTGGTGGTCACTCTTGAAACCGTGGATTCATGCATCCCAATTTCTGCGGCAATATCTTTTAAAATCATGGGCCGCATATAGTTTTGGCCTTTACGAAAAAAATCTTGTTGATAGGCAACAATCGCAGTGGCCACTTTTTCTACGGTACGTGAGCGATTTTCAATCGACCGAAGTAACCAGAGGGCCGATCGCAATTTTTCTTTGATAAAATCTTTAGAATCTTTATCACTAGAAGATTTTGTTAAAATCGATTTGTAGTACTGAGAAATTTTCAAGGGCGGTATGCCGTCATTATTTATTTGAACGGCGTACTCATCTCCCATAAGTTTTACGTATATATCTGGGACAATGTAGTGAGTCTCCTCGTCTGAAATTAGTCTTCCAGGGCGTGGATGCAATTCAGAAATCAGCATTTCTGTTTGCTTTAAATCTTCAATCGAGCATTGAAATTTCTTACATAGGTAATCGTAATTTTTTCGGTTGAGGTCTTCCAGATGATCGCGAACGATGTTTTCTAAAAGCATGGATTGATTTTCTAGATGTCTCGCTTGCACAATGAGTGATTCTTTAGAATTTTTGGTGGCACAGCCCACTGGATCTAAGTGCTGAATCAATTTTAAAAGTTTATGGGCATCTTCTTTAGATATTTCTGATTGAGTAATTAAAGTCTCTAACTCTTCTTCTAAAAATCCATCGCGATTCAAATTTCCAATGACAGAGAGCGCAAAATTAATTTCCTCTTCGCTTAAGTCTTCCATCCTAATCTGCCACTCAAGATGCTCGGCGAGTCCCATCGTTTTATGAGAAACTTGATCTAAAACTGAAAGGCCTTCCTCATCATTGCCGCCATCGTTTGATTCGATTTTCGCCTTAGCGCCATCTTCGAAAGAATTGACGTACCCTTCCCAATCAAATTCATCACTAGAATCTTTTGCTTCTTTTTCCATATCATGAGTTGCAGTATCTGTTAGTTCTCCGCTGTCATTATCTATCTCACTATCACCCTCTGAGTCGCTTTCAGACTCGTTGTCTGAATCGGATGCTTCGTTTTCAATTTCTTCTAAAAGGGGATTTTCGGATAATTCTTGGGCAATCAAGTCGCTCATCTCCATATGAGTCATCGCAAGCATTTTGATGGCCTGCTGCAACTGAGGCGTGATGACCGTGGACTGAATTTGTTTTTGCGATTGTCCAAGTTTCATTTTTGATTCACTATCCTTATCCTAAATTTTTTCTACATTTTAAATTCATCGCCAAGATAAACTTTTTTCGCTTCTTCATTAGTCACAATAAATTCAGGCGTCCCATCAACGAGTAATTCACCTTTGTTCATAATATAAGCGTGATCAACAATGGTAAGAGTTTCTCTTACGTTGTGATCGGTAATTAGTACACCCATCCCAATATCTCTTAGTTTGGAAATAATATTTTTAATATCACCAACGGCGACGGGATCAACACCCGCAAAAGGCTCATCTAATAAAATAAAAAAAGGAGATAGTGCTAGCGTGCGAGCAATTTCCACTCTTCGCCGCTCACCACCCGAAAGCGAGCGTCCCTTAGATTTACGGATGTGGGTAACATGAAACGAGGTGAGTAATTCTTCAAGGCGCTGAACGCGCTTTTTGGCAGAAAGTGATCGCATTTCCAGCACCGCCATAATGTTGTCTTCCACCGTAAGATCTCTAAAAATAGAGGCCTCTTGTGGCAAATAACCAATTCCGCGGCGCGCTCGCTCGTAGAGCGGAAGGTCGGTGATAATTTCTTGATCTAGCCTAATTTCCCCATGATCAGGTTTGACTAAACCCACCATCATATAAAACGTGGTTGTTTTTCCAGCTCCATTTGGGCCAAGTAATCCTACAATTTGGCCGGTCTTAATGGAAAGGCCAACGCCGTTTACAACTTTTCTTCCGTTATAAGTTTTCTGTAAATTTTCACTTACAAAAATTTTTTCATTTATTTGAGGGTGGCCCGCTATTGTTGTCATTCTTTTTTTTCCACTTGTTGGGGTCATAAATTACGCTAGTGACCGCATCTTCTATTTCCATCATACTGGTGTTTTCATATAAAATAATTCTATTTCCTCTAGTGACATCTTTGCCCTGCTCAACCCTAGGTGCACCCGTCAAAATAACATAGTTTTCCGGTAGAAATCCCTCAAGTTTTTCACTATAGGCCGTCCGATAAATTTGATTGGGCAATTTCTGCCGCAAAACTACATTATTTTCAAATACGTAATAGTTGAGTTTTTTGTTTCCGTAATGATCAAGCTGCATAGTGGCCCGTTTCGCTCTAATACTAACGTCTTGCCTGATAATTTCCACACTGTCTTCCATTTTAATTTGTGCTTCACTAGATGAATAATTTAATTGATCGGCACTGAAATTAATGGGTGGATCATAAACTCGTTTGCGAATAATAGTCCCCTTGATGTCTCCTATAAATTGTGAATCTTTCGTTCTGGTATTGAGGTTTACCTTATTGCCAGTCGTTGTAATTTTATCAAAAGTTTTGGGATCAGTAACTTGAGACCAAACATTTTTTTCGCAAACGAATTTATTATCTCCATGAAAGTAGGTTGCGATTTCACAATTTAAATGATTATCAAGTTGCTTGAGTTCAATGGAGTCATAGAGGTAAAGAATATTATTCATTTTATCCAAAGTACTTTTTTTGCATCTCATCTCCACAATGTCTTTGTTATCTACTTTTAATTTTTCTTCATCGAGTGATGGGTCAATCTTAGTCCAAAGATAAAAAATAGGATTGATGAAAAAGTAAATTTTATTATCTTGATTTTCTAGGTAATGGGTGAAAAATTTTGCTTTGGGTAATTTATCTTTTAGTTGAAAGTAATCAATTAATTCACCTTTTTGAATCTCTAATCCAGCAACTTCATTTTTTACGTCGAGTTTTTTGAGACCACTCTTATCCACATTCAATCCATGCCAAAGAAGAATAAAAATCACCCCAAACGAAAAGACAAAAGTTTTAAGAAAATATTTATTTAAAAGCATGTAGCTCATTTTATCATGAATTTTAGTAGTAACCAATCAGAGAAAAAATCTCAGAAACATATTCATTTCCTCGGTCAATTAAGATAGCATGGATAACTTATGAAAATGGAAGATCATTTACTCTATTCTCTCGATTCAAAAGGAATAAAATTAACTCCCATGATGGAGCAATATTGGTCCATCAAAAAATTGCAAATGGATAAGATTTTATTTTTCAGAATGGGAGATTTTTACGAAGTTTTTTTTCAAGATGCTCATGTTTGTGCGAAGGCCCTAAACATTACTCTCACTCACCGAGGAAAAATCGAAGATAATCCCATCCCCATGGCAGGAATTCCACACCACGCCGCTAATGCATACGTGGATAAACTTGTCGGGCAAGGAATGAAAGTAGCCATTTGTGAGCAGGTAGAAGATCCGGCCCTTAGCAAAGGAATTGTTAAACGGGCAATTACCCAGATTTGTACGCCAGTCATGCCTTACGATATTGATCGAACGGAATCGAGCGCCGAAAACTTTTTACTCTCCTTAAAATTTGATTCAAAAAATAAAGAACATACTAGTGGATGGATGGTGGCGATAGACTTCATGCATGGAACGTTTCGTGCCATTGAACTCAAGAACAGGGAAGAAATTCTGGATTTTCTCGAACTCGTTCGTCCTAAAGAATTTCTCAATTGTACGACGTACCCACAGCTTGACTCTGTGATTGAGGACGCTCTAAAAAATATGGGATGCTTATGTACCTTAATTGGTCCTGATGGCCTCGATCCCAAGATTAGCAATTCAGATTTAGAAAAAATTATTCCCAACTTCAAAAATGATTCATTTTTGAAGCAAAACCCTGATCTGCTAGAGATTTTGCGATTGCAAGCGTTCTATATTGTGGCGACTCAAAACCCTACCGCGCTCCAGCAAATTCGGCCACTAAAAGTTATTCAAAAGAAAGAACAACTTCAGCTCAACGCAAAGACTTATTATCACTTAGAAATTCTTCCGCAAAAAAATTTCCAATGGAATGAATATAAACAAGATACATCACTCTTTCATTTTATGAATGCTACCCAAACATCCACAGGGACCAGATTACTTCGCGAGTGGTTTTTATCCCCCCTCATTAATAAAGTTCAAATAGAGAAGCGGCAAAATACGGTCAAGCACTTTTTAGATTCCCAATTAGTTGACCTGCAAGAAGTTCGTCGCCTCCTTTCTCCGATGAGAGATATCGCAAGAATTTTAACCAAGTTATCTTCTGGAAAAATTTCCGCTCAAGATTTAATTAATTTATCTCAAACCATTGATTACTTTCAATCGCTCCATGATCTTTTGGCGCCCTCCCTCAAGGATTTAAATTTTTCTTGCGAGCTTGAGAAGAGTGAAATTGATCAACTCCATCAATTTTCTAAACTCATTCATGATTCCATTAACGAAGAACTGCGCGCCTCAATAGATAATGGAAATTTAATTAAAATTGGCTTTCATGGGCATAGAGATGAGCTGGCCAACATTCATCTTACGATCAATGAAAAAATTTCTAAACTGGAAGAAAAATACCGAACAGAATACCAATTACCGACTCTTAGAATTAAATCCAATAATCTCAATGGATATTTTATTGAAATATCGAAAGGCCAATCCCATAAAGCTCCTACGAATTTTCAGAAAGTACAAACGCTCACCAACGGAGAAAGATTTTCTAGCCCTGAGTTAAGTAAGATCGAAGACAGTCTGGTGAACGCACAAGAAAAATTAAAAAAACTTGAGAGAGAAATTTTTGAAACCATCAAAGAGCAACTTTTCCAAATTTCATCTCTCTTAAAACAAATGAATGAATGGATTTCCCAAATTGATGCGATTCAAAGTTTGGCCTTTGTGGCCTTGAGAGAAAATTTTGTTCAACCCCTCTTGAGTGATAAAAAAGAATTCAAGGTTGAGGGGGCATGGCACCCAATTATAAAAAAAAACCTACAAGGAAATTTTGTTTCCCACAATATTTCCATGACGACTCAAAAAGGGTTGCTCTTAATTACGGGCCCCAATATGGCCGGAAAAACTACCGTCATGCGGGAAGCGGCACTTATTCAATTTTTGTTTCAAATCGGATCTTTCGTACCTGCAGAATCGGCCACACTTTCTATTGCTGATAAAATATTTTGCCGAGTGGGTGCGCAAGACGACATTCACCATGGACAGTCCACCTTTATGGTAGAAATGTCTGAGACCGCGGAAATTTTGAGGCACGCAACGAAAGATTCCTTAATTTTATTTGACGAAATTGGCCGCGGAACCTCGACCTACGATGGCCTAAGTATTGCGTGGTCGCTGCTGGAATACCTCGCTTCAGAATTGAAATCTTTTACCTTCTTCTCAACTCACTACCATGAATTGGTGGAGCTGGCCGAATCTCTCCCCTATGCAAAAAATATGACGGTAAAAACCTTAGTTGATCAAGATCAAATTAAATTTCTCTATGAATTTGTTGAGGGTGGAGCGAAACAAAGTTTTGGGATTCGCGTCGCCCATATGGCCGGGATTCCTAAAGAAATTACCAAGCGAGCGGAAGTCATCTTGCACCAACTTGAGCAAACTCATGGTATCAATAATGAAGCAAAATCCAAAAAAAGTATTTCGACTTTAACGAAAAATGGTGCGCAGCAATTTGAGCTTTTCCCAGATTTAACGATAAAAAATGGAACTGAGAAAAAAAATAAACATGATAAATCAGACCAGCTGAATCAAAAAATCAAATCCATCGACATCAATCACCTTACCCCGATGCAAGCGCTTAAAAAATTAGAAGAAATTCAACGCAGTCTTTAGCTACCTAGGTTTCTGAAGGGGTAGTTCATAAATTTATATAGTCGTCGCCAAATCTGACGGGCGCGGCCATCACTTCATGCATCACTTTTTTCACGCTCACATCTTGAAACAAAATTTGATACAGTCCAGAAAAAATTCGAGTACGTATTTGGTATTTTTGGGCAAGCTTATACGCCGCTGCCGTCGTCTTGTAACCTTCTACGGTTGCCCGATCATTGGACATTAATTCCGCCGGCGACTTTCCTTTCGCCAACTCTAATCCAAATAATCGATTACGACTCAAGTCTCCGGTCGTGGTTAAAATCAAATCTCCCATTCCGCTCAGGCCATAAAAAGTTTCTGGCCGTGCGTTCACTACTTCGCCAAATCGCAACATCTCCTCTATTCCTCGAGTGATGAGGGCCGCTCGAGTATTATGGTTAAGGCCGAGTCCTTCCACAATTCCGGCCGCTATCGCAAGAACATTTTTAAGGGCGCCTCCAAGGAGTAGCCCTTTCGCATCATAGGTGGGAAACATTTTAAAATAACTATTATTAAACATTTTAATCAATTGAATTAAGACTTCGCGATCTGGAGCGGCCACGGAAACACACGTAATTTGTTGATCTACAATTTCTCGTGCAAAAGATGGGCCTGACAAAAAAGCAATTTGTTTTTTATATTCGGAAAAATGATTGTAAAAAAGATCATCTGGAAGCTCTAAGGTATCTGGGTCCATTCCTTTTGCCAAATTAACCAACGGTACATCACGTTTCAAGAATGAAGCGATATCGCTCTTATGTTTTTTTAAATAACTAGGAATGGCGCGCATGGGAAGACCACATACCATTAATTCCACTTCCTCAGCGTCCTGACCTTTAATATCACTCCAATCCATAACGGCCACACATTCTTTAGGAAGAATAACATTGGGTAGATAAAGGGGGTTCTGATGGTTTTCGTTGACCGAGCGGAAAAGCTCTTTTTCTCTCACGATTAAGGTAACTTTTTGAAACTGATGCGCCAACACACTTCCGATAGACGTACCAAATGCGCCGGCACCAAAAATAATGGCGTGCTTAAATTTTTTAGTCATGATTATCCTAAGTTATCGTAACTACCTAGGTCCCTCGTAAATTTCGCCACTCTACGGACTCCTTTTTCTGCGGCTTGCCAGGAGCAAGCCTCGAAACGTCGTCCTAGTCGTGACGAAATTTCCAGAGGGCCTTAGGTAGTTACAAAACCACGTAGGTAGATAATTCATTTTAAGGATTCATCCCATGGCCTATCCATTGATCTAAGGCCGCATCATCAATGAGCTTATAGGAGGCAAGTGAGCTCGCAGCGTCTAAATCCTTTAAAATATTTTCAATGGGGAAATTTTGAATCAAATTTGAAACCTTGACGTCGGACTCTAGGTCAGTCCCACATAATATCGTTTTCAAAAAAAATTCCCACTCTGAATGCGGTACAGAAAAAAATATTTTGGGAATACTTCTCAGGGCAAAATGATAGTTACCATCAGACGAGATATCGAAACCTAATTTTTTTAATTGCTCAAGCTTTTGAGGAATATGATTTTGATGATCAGAAACTTCATTGGGGCCTAAATCACAAGTGGGAGAAACCAGGAGGGGAATGATTTTATCATCATCACGGGTCAAGGTTTTTTTTGATTTTAGAAAATTTTGAATCCAAGTTTGCCGCAATTCCGTCGTCGGAATTAGGTAAGTTTTTTTATCTTCAGATTTCCAGATAACATAGCGATCGCTAATCTTCATCAGTGAAGGTGTCATGGAATCGCAGAAATGATTCATCGAAGAATGGGAGGAAGGCGAAAGTACTTGTGGATCTATCGTTTCGAGTTTGATAGGGGGAAAAAGTTTATTTAACATCGCCAAAATGAGGGAGATGACTTTGGGGGTGGCGAGACTGTGCAATTCTGTTTTATTGGGATGAACATTCACATCGACTTGGCCTTTGGGCAAATCGATAAAAAGTAAAAACTGGTGATGCGGGGGAAGTTTTTGAGAAATTAAACTTTGTAATTTTCCCATCTGCGTCCATCTTCCATTGAACATGATATCGCCTTGGGGAATTTTTTTGCTAGTTAGATGATAAAAAAACTGCAACTTAATATCGTCATAACTGGTTACTTCAACGTGCAATTCTTCTTTTTTTAATTTTTTTAATTTTAAAATGCGATCAAAAATATTGGGTTGTTCGCTTAAATTTGGCCATGAGTCATCATCAATGGTTACTTGAAACTGCACATGGGGATAACTAGAAATGATGGACTGAAGCATTCTTAATAATTTTTGTTTTTCCACATTTCGCGACTGAATAAAATTCATTCGCACTGGCGTATTTTCAAAAAGTTTTTTGACGTCCATTCGCGTTCCAGAGTCTTGGATGATTCCTTGAGCTTCTGCTAGCGAAGTGACTTCACCAAATTCCACATCCATACGGTGGGCCGGCCCACTTTTTTGCTTCGAATAAATCACCATTTGAGAGACGCTACTGATACTTGCGAGCGCTTCACCTCTGAAACCATAGGTGGGCAGTTGCCAAAGTTGATCAAAACGACTGAGTTTGGAAGTGGCGTGTCTTTGAATGGAGAGCGGAAGGTCGGATTTACTCATTCCCTTGCCATTGTCTATAATTTGAAACGAAAGCAAACCGCAGTCCTGGATATTAAGAGAGATGCGAGAGGCGCCAGCATCGAGAGAATTTTCAAGCAGTTCTTTCACCATAAAAAAGGGAGAACTTAAAACTTCTCCTGCTTTAATTTTATTGATGAGATGATCTGGTAAAATTTGGATCGTATCCATATCCTCTGTGCCCATAGAGTAGGATTGAACTATAGCAAGATTATGGTAAAAACGTAACTTGATTGCGGCCTTTCGCCTTAGATTGATAGACGGCCTGATCGGCCAATTTAAATAAATCGAGAGGATTGGGCATCTGTTGTGAGAGAGTGGCGCCCCCGACGGATCCGGTGACTTTAAGGGGGTTGCCTTCATAAAGAAAGGGATGGGATTCAATGGTTTTACGAACGCGTTCAGCAATTTCTAAGGCCACTTTTGCTGGAGTATTAGGTAAAATAACCACAAACTCTTCGCCGCCATAACGAACAAAGATATCACCTTCTCGAACACAAACTTTCCTAACATTCACCGCCATTTCTTTGAGGACCAAGTCACCCGCTAGGTGACCATAAGTATCATTTAATTTTTTAAAATGATCTAAATCAATGACGAGGAGAGATAAATTTCCTGGATGACCGGAAATCACGTGGGGGCGAAATTTTTTAAATTCTTGATCGAGAATATCGAGAAAATAGGCCTTGTTAAAACAACCAGTGAGACGATCAGTGACCGCCGCTTGATGAATTTTATCATAGGCCAGGCGATCTAAATCCCCTTTGGGAATATAGCGAAAGGAAACAATTCCTGAATTGATTCGATCATTTTTTTGTAACGTTTTGGGTGATTGAATTTTCGCTCCATTAACCAGCGTTCCATTACTGGAACCAAGATCGCGAATGATCGTCATCGCATCTTCGTCAAAAACTTCTATTTGAAAATGCTTGCGTGAAATTCCATCCGCATCAATCGTGTAGGTATTGTCTGGATTTCTTCCAAATGTGGAAATGCCGGTGGCCAGGTCAAAAAGATTGCCGGTGATGGGCCCTTCAATGGCGAGCAAACAAGCGTTAAGGCGTTCCACTTTTTTTTTGTCTGCTTCATGCAACTGAGAAAGATCTTTGAGAAGAACAGTGGCATTGGATAAATCTTTTGTCATATATAGAAATATTCTAATATGGAACTAGGATTTTGGCCTTTATTTTTGCCGGCGGGCCAAAAATTCCTTAGCTAAAATTTTTCCGCGCTCCACCCCTGGTTGGTCAAAAGCATCAATTTCCATCAAGAGGGAAACGAGAACCGTCAAGCATTCTAGTTGTAAAAATAATTTCGCCATCGTTTCCACATTTAATTTTTCAAATTCCAGTACGCAAGACGGAACATCCACTTCTTGGAGCGATTGTTGCGTCCCCCATAGGCAGGCGTCGCGTACATCTTGCAAGGAAAAATTTTGTGTTTGATTCCACAAAGGTGAGTTAATCAGTACTTCTCTAAGTTGGGGAGAGGGCGTATTTTTTTGATTGAGGAAAATAATAAATTTATTTTTTGGCCCCTGTGCAATAAGTTGCAAGAGCGAGTGTTGGTCGGAAGGGCCTATGGCGGAGAGTGGAGTAAGTCCCGCGGGGCCTTGAGTGGGATGAATTTTTCCTAAGCTCTCTCCCCAAAGTTGAGCGAACCACAGCGACAACGTTTTAAGCCTTCCCACATAGGGCATAAACACCGTTTCGTTTTTTCCAGATTTCGTCATCTGTTCATGAATCATTGCTGCCAAGGTGATAAGGGGATGAACGGCGTTTTTACTCGTAAGGGAATTTTTTATTTCATCTCGTTCATTTAGTGCACTAGAAATAAATTTTTCTACTGCTCCCATCCCATCAATGTGTAGGAACGCTAAGGGAACTAGGCCTACCGAACTGATGACAGAAAAACGGCCGCCCAGCGATGGTGGTAAATCAAGAGTATCGATAGAGTTGTGTTGATGACAAAAACTTCTTAGTAAACCTTTTGCTGGATCGGTGCAAAAAATAAAGTGTCGATTCATATACTTTTCAAGGGACTCTCGCGTGGAGAATGTATTTTGCAAAAAAATCATTAAAGCGTGAAGCATCGCTTTTGTTTCCAGCGTTTCACCGGATTTACTGACGATATAAAAAAGCGTTTCTTCTAGCTTAAGGGAATGCAGTGTTTCATAAAAATCTTCGGGATCTAAGTTGTCGATGTAGGTAATTTTTTTGTTAGGTATTCGTTCGCTTGAGAGAAGTGAATCTGTGAGCGCCTTTGGCCCAAGAACGCTACCACCGAGACCTATATGTACCAGATGAGAAAAAGAGCTTATCTTCGCTTGTATTTTTTTGATACTCGATAAATCTGAATTAAGGTTCGTCAGTTGAAAAAAGCCAATTTTTTCTAATTGGATGGTGCTCATGAAATTTTCTTTTAACTGATTCGTATTGATTGGATCCATCTGAGGCGTAGAGTTTTGTGAAAACTGATAGGATAGTGGTATAAATTCCATGATGTTGCTGCCTCTATGTAAATGGGTTTCAAAACTGATAATGTTATAAATTTCTAGCGATGACCATGCGCTGAATTTGATTGGTGCCTTCTACAATTTGCAGTGCCTTCGCATCACGCATTAAGCGCTCCACGTGATACTCCGATGTGTAGCCAACTCCACCATGAATTTGCACCGCATCGGTGGTGACTTGCATCCCCACGTCAGTGGCCTTTAATTTTGCCATGGAACAAAGGGCGGTGAGGGCCGAAGCGTTTTTTTGACTGAGCGAGCTTTGAGGATTTCCAAGTGCCTGCGCAGCTTGCATGACGAGTGCGCGGGCAGCGTACGTTTCGGTGGCCATATCGGCTAGCATAAATTGAATGCCCTGAAATTGATTTAAGAGGGTATTAAATTGTTTGCGCTCTTTGGAGAAGGCGAGCGAGAGATCTAGCGCCATCTGCGATAATCCCACGGCCACAGCTCCAATGGTGACTCGTCCCTTATTGAGTGCGCTTAAGGCCAATTTAAATCCTTCACCAACTTTTCCTAAAAGTTGCGTTTCACTTACGAAACAATTTTGAAAAATGAGTTCTCTAGTCGGGGATAATTTCCAACCCATTTTCTTTTCTTTCTTACCTAAGGTAAATCCTGGAGCACCGTCAGGAACAAGGAAAGCAGAAATTTCTTTTTCTCCAGTGCGGGCCATCACCACATAAACTCCAGAGAGTCCACCAGAGGTGATCCACATTTTACTTCCTTGAAGTTCGAAACCACCGCTTACTTTTTTGGCCGTTGTTTTGAGGGCGGCCGCATCAGATCCGCTATGGGATTCAGATAGGGCGAAGGATCCGATCATCTCTCCACTAATTAATTTTTCTAAGTATTGTTTTTTTTGGGCCTCGCTTCCAGCGTCTTCAATCATTTTTTGAACCATGATGGAAACAGAGGCAGTGACTGCGTAAGGGAGCGAGTAGTAGGCCAGTCGTTCCAACACTGAAACGTAATCACTGTAATTTAAATTTGAGCCGCCGTACTCTTCGGCACCCACCATTCCCAGTAATCCAATTTCGCCAAGCTGAGAAAAAAGTTTTCGATCAAATTTTTCTTCCTCATCGGCCTCTATCGCCGCTGGCCAAATCACTTCTTTGCCCAAGCGATCTATTTGCTTAACTAGCTCTTGAATGACAAATGAATTTTCCATATCCATGAACCTCTAAAGATCTAAAGATTAACCAAGCACTCTTTTAAAAGTTGTTTCGCTAAAATAAGGATCATTACCTCATTGGTACCTGCGCCAATTTCCATGAGCTTCGCATCACGCATGAAACGCTCCAAAGGAAACTCTCGACTGTAACCATAGCCTCCATGAAGTTGAATGGCGTCTAGCGCAATTTTGGTGGCCATCTTAGGTAGGGCCAATTTTACTTGCGTCGCAAGCAAGCGATCTTTCGATCCTGAGTCATATTCTTGGCAAGCAGAGTAAAGAAAATGGCGCATCATCGCGGTCTCTGCACTCATTTCGGCCACCATTTTTTGAATGAGTTGGAAATTCCCAATGGCCACACCAAACTGTTTTCGCTCCTGTGCATACTTAACGCATTGATCGAGGCAGGCGGCCGCAATCCCTAGAGAAATTCCCGCAATCGTGATGCGCTCTAAATCTAAATTTTTCATCATGTGATAAATAGAATCGCCTTCTTGCCCAACCCGGGCGCTGATCGGAACTTTTACATTCTGAAAACTAAGCTCTCCGGTGGGAGAGGCACGCATTCCCATTTTATGTATCGACTTTGAAACGCTAAAACCTGGTGTCCCTTTATCTACTAAAAAAGTGGTCAGCGCTTTTTTTTCTTTTCCGGTTCTTGTGTATAAATAAACCACTTGAGCATACTGCGCATTGGTGATCCACATTTTAGATCCATTAATTTCGTAGTGATCACCTTTTTTTTCTGCTTTGGTTTTCATTCCCACAGCGTCTGATCCTTGATCTGGCTCACTCATGCCCATGCACCCAATCCATTCCCCAGAAATTAATTTAGGCAAGTACTTTGCCTTTTGTTCTGGCGATCCATTTTTATCAAGATTATTCACACATAAAATAGAGTGGGCCAAATAACTCAAAGTCGTGGAAGCACACGCCCGTCCCAATTCCTCCATCACAATCGTTGCCTCTAATGCGCCAAGTCCAGCGCCACCATATTCGGGATCAGCGGTAATTCCCAGTAGTCCTAAATCCCCTAATTTTTTAAAGGCCTCAATATTGAAAGTTTCGTGTTGATCATGATGCTCGGCCTTAGGAGCAATTTCTTTGGCCGCAAATTCACGACAAGTTTTTTGTAAGGATTTTTGTTCATCGTTAAAGTGCCACATATAAAATCTTCCTTTGATAAAAATCACCAATAATCTTTAATAAATATGTAGCTGATAGATCAACTTTTGTCCAAAAACTTTGTCCCCGAGATTAAGAGTGACCAAACTGGCCTTTCAGGGACATAATAGTAATTGTACGGTGACGAAGAGAGACTCAAAGGAGGATGAGGAGTGCGACCAGACGAAAAAAATATAGATAATCCCATGGATAAGAAAATAGTCGACTTAAGTTCTTCTTTTAGGTCAGGTCAAAGTATCGCCACCACCACTAACTCACATCCGCCAACAACTTTCGAATTTGCAGATCACGTACCTTGGTTTTTCTTTTGGAAACATCATCCTTCCCAGTGGGCCGCAAGGCTTGAGACGATGAAGCAAATGGGGACGACTCAACTTATCATTCCCCTTTCGTGGTCCCATCATGCGATCATTTCTGATCGAAAAAAGGGAAGCTTTCACTATGACTTTGGCAAAGAGCGCTCCGATACTGATCTTTTTGAATTGATGAAGGTTCTTAAAAAATACTCTTTTAAACCTTTTTTTTGTCTCCCCATTGGCCCGCTACCTTACCTAGTTAATGGCGGCGTACCTTCTAGTCTTGTTAAGAATAAAACTTTTTTTCGCGATGGACGCCTCAAGGTTTTTGTTGATCATGAAAAAAATCTGCAATCCTTTCCTTCCTTTTATGGTGCGCAAATATTTAAAGAATTTTGTGCCTGGATTCAGGCGCTGAGTAATCATCTTACCTCCACCGGGTGGGACTTTCCCATCTATGGAATCAACTGTGGATACTTCAGTGAGCAAGGAAATTTTTTATCATTTTTTGAAGATCATGGCGTTGAGATGCAAAAGAAATTTTTGCAACACCGAAAACAATTTCCATTAATGACTGAGAAAAATTTTGCGCAAGAAGTTTTTCAATTGTATTTGGAAGTTTCCAAAGAAATGTTGGGTGGCGCACTTTGGTCTGGGGAATATAAAATGAGTTTTTTAGGAGTTAATCCAGAATACTTAAGTGCGAGGGCCGTCGGATTTCGCCCTAGTGAATCAACTTGGATGCAAGAAATGAAATGGTCTTTGCAACATCAAGTTCATCCGATACTTCCGACGCATTCGCCTGCTGCGCTTAATTATGTTCATCAAGTCATTTGTAGTGCGGATTACGTAAAAAATTATTTTAAGCAAGAGGCCTTTGATGGGGAGAGTTTAGATTTTCGAACCTGGTCGGCAGCGGCCATCATCGGACAAGATGATCAATTGCGAGAGACGATCAAAGTTTGTGGCCTTGGCGAAGTATTAAATAAAAATTTTCAAGGACATTTTCAAATTCTTTCAGAATCACAGTTGAAAAAAAATCTTCGCTCGCCCGATGAAGAAGAAGACTGGTGGTCGAAGGTGCTCATCGTGATGGATCATCTCCATCAAGATGCCTCGTTTTTGGCGATCATGAATCATTTTTTAAGTGGTGGCAAAGTTCTCCTCAATTTAGATAAGCTAAACGAAAAACAAAAACGCAAAATTGAACTTCTCATCTTAGAGAATCAATTAAAAGAAACCCAGTTTAATTCCCCCGTAGAATTTAGATTGCTCACTCGGGGCGAAGGGCAATTGATTTTATATGTGGGAAGTGCCCTAGAAAAAATAAAATTGCTGCACACCAAAACCCATTTTTGGTCGGTTATCTTCGCGCAAATGAATCGTCACTTTCTTGCGATGAAAACGGAAGATGGCCCACAAATGTTTTGGCTCGAGCGTAAAACTTCTCCTCGAGAATTAAATTATCAATCCATTAGACGACTTTTGGTGATCAACGCCACGGAATTTGATCGAAAGATTCAATTATCTCCTTCTAAAAATTTTGCACTCTCTAAAATTGTCGATCAATCGGGGGTGCAAGTGATTCAGCAAGGGCAGGGGACGAGAATGGAGTTTGCTCCTGGGGCACGGGCACTTATTGAATTTGGTTATGTTGAGTAAAAAAAGAGACAGGGAGGTTTTATGCCTAGTTCTAATATTGTATTTGCCGTTTACCGCATGGATGAAAATGATTTGGGAGTTCAAGAATTTAGAGTGATTAGTCTCACTGATGAAGCTGGCCTCATTGATTTATCTAAACTTAAAGAATGGGATTTGAGTTCACTTCGTCAAAATTTTAGTCAATTTAAATTGCTAGAAACTGCTATCGTCCGTTTGGCCAAAATTTTAGATTGTGAATTCTACGTGTGCTTAAGTCTTCCAGAGTACAACCGTCTGGTGAGCGAGTGTACGGACTTAGATATGCTACAAGAATCTATGCGCAAATTTGCGCGACCACTTGTGGAAATACCATTAGGGGGGGCATCGATCGTACCACCCTCACCTGTTTTAGAGATGGAAAGTGACCAAAAAAAAGGTTGGATAGGAAGAATTTTCAGCTGATCTTCAAAGCATCTTGGATCTAGGCCCATTTTAAGTTACTATCCACCTCTATGGAACAAATTAAGCAATCTTTATTTTCCTTTAACTATTCTGAGTTAAAAGCGCGCATCGCCGTCGATGGTAAGCGATCTTTTTTGGCCGATCAAATTTATGATTGGGTATATCGTAAATTTATTTTTGATCCTGAACTTTGGACCAATGTGGGAAAAGACACGCGCAGTTATTTGGCCCAACATTTTACTTGGGAGCTTCCGCAAATTATTTGGAATGGCCTTTCCCAAGATGGGACGAGAAAATTTTTACTAAAATTTGCAGACTCTCAGACTATTGAATCAGTCGCCATTCCCGCGCGCAATCGGCTCACCCTTTGTGTTTCGTCTCAGGTGGGTTGTGCTATGGGTTGTACATTTTGTCACACGGCCACTCAAGGGCTAAAGCGGCATTTAAAAGTAGAAGAGGTTGTTGGCCAATACTTAGCGGTGACCAAGTGGCTTAAAGAAAATGTGAGCGAAGATTCAAGGCTTAGTAATATGGTTTACATGGGACAAGGAGAGCCGCTTCATAATTTTAATGCGATGAAAACGGCGACCGAAATTTTCTTGGAAGAAAAAGGTTTGCATTTGGGGCAGCGAAAAATCACTCTCTCTACTTCAGGACTTGCGCCGCAAATTGAAAAATTAAAAGATTTTCCGCCGGTTAATATCGCGATCTCTCTTCATTCTCCTAGAGATGAGGTGCGCTCTAAGCTTATGCCTATTAATAAGGCGTACAATTTAGAGCGATTGTTTGCGGCCATTGATAGTATTCCGCTCAAGGCCAATAGGCGTATCACTTATGAATATTTACTCATTGATGGCCTAAATAATACTCAGGAAGATTTGGAAGAACTTTTTAAGCTCATCAAGCCTTCTGAATCAAAAATTAATCTCATTCCTTTTAATGAATTTCCAGGATCACCGTTTAAGCGACCTTCTGATCAAAAAGTTTTGGCGTTTCAAAAAGCGTTCATGGATAGGGGCTATACTTGTACCATTCGCATGACTAAGGGCGAAGATATTTTAGCGGCCTGTGGTCAGCTGAAATCAGAATTTGAAAAAATTAATTTATGGGCCGACGAAAGTGTGGCATCTGTTCAGCTGACGAAACAGCTAAGCAAGTTGTCGCATAAACATCTGGAATATAATGTAGCGATTCAGGCCGCAGAAGATGAAGACACTCAAGACGAAGAGGATCTAGTTGATGATCTTGTGCTCGAAATGGATGCCGCCACAGATTTAAATCTTTAAATTTACCTACAACCCATCAGTAATGGTGAACGCCTTCCCAAAATTATTGCACCAATTTTTTACATTTTCATCTGGATGATGTGTGTCGGTATAACAAAATGAGCGATAGATTACTGGAAGTTTCAAGGATGAAACATTGGCATTAAGGTGAATTAATTTTCCTTCCCCATTTTTCTGCCAAACATAAACCATTTTTTTCTCATTTTTTTCTCTCGCCACCTCCTCTGCATAGCTTGATTCTTTTAGCACGGTCTGTTTCCATAAAACTTTTTCTTCTTCCTTGGCATTATCTTGGGGACGCAAATGGGGCAGTAAAGTAAAATTACTTTCACCAAAACCGTCATAAAAACCAAGCCCAACGATTCGTTGTTTGAGAGGAAGGGAAAAATCATATCCTGTTTCCAGCGAGACTTCGATTCTATTAAAGATTGGTGGAAATTCGTGTTGGAATTTAAAAGTATTGGTGGCCATTGACCAATTGCCTTTTTCATTCTGATCTATTTGTAAATCGCTCCAAGCACTGGTGAATTTTTTGGGAAGTTGCAAAAATTCCGTCCATTCTTTAAGTTGGCCTGCGAGAGAAATCATCCAAGATCCCAATTCATATTTAAGGAGTGATGTTCCTCCATAAACTTCCAAGTCTGCCGTCATGGGCGCAAGAAAGTGGCAAGCAAGTCCCTTGGGGTGAGGAAGGCACGCACTCACCAAGGAAGTTCCTATACTTCGAAGGCGCCACGTATCGATTCGCCAATAGCGGTGAAGTTGGTCCTCGTAAAATTCTGTTTCTTCGGGGCGATTCAAATTTGTAACTTTTAGCGTGACGTCACTTAACTTAATAGGGCCAGTGACCATGTTTAAGATGCGCGTGATGGCAGGTGCCGGATTTTCCCAAAGGCCTGCAAGGGAAACATTATCCGCGTGTCTGTAAACAAAGTGGCCGTAAAAGACCGACGTAGCTTCATTGTTTCCGGTTAGACCATAGGTGAGTTCTTCATTTTGATCGAAGCGCTCACTTCTATATTCTGGGGTATAATTTCCCCACTCCTCGTTTTTTTGTTTGGCAATTTTATTCCAAAATTTTCCTACCAGTTGAAAACGCAAATATTTATTGACCTGAGGGTCTTGATAGAAAAATTTCTTTTCGTGCTTGTGAAAAAAATCCTTCGCTTTTTCATCGGATTCTTCTCGAAATTTTTTACTCAAATTTCTTTGAAGCTCAATGGATTCTTGAGGAAGCTTTAATTTAAATTCCGCCGTGTACAATTCCCGCTGTCCGTAGGGAGAGTACTGCATTTTTTGTTTTACAAGCGCCGCATTTTCAGGAAGCCTCCCGAGCTCACTAATAGGATAGGAGTAATTTAAATTTTCACTCGAACTTTTTGCTTGAATGATCCCGATGACTTCACCTCGTTCGTTCACCAGCGGGCCCCCACTATTGCCGGGAGACGCTGCCGCCGAGAAACGAATATTTTTCCATTCACCAAATTCTGTTTCGGGAGTGAGCGATGACATGATCCCACCACGAACCGAAATTCCAAATCCCAATGCATTGCCCACAGAGTACACCGGATCACCAATCTCTGGAGTTTGTTTCGCGATATTAATGAGCGGAAGTTCAATATTGTTTTCTAGCGTAAATTCCGCGATATCGTGGTGCACAGAATATTTAGTGATCATGTGAACTTTGTAAATTTTATCCATCGCATCTTTTAAATAAAAATCTTCGGGGTAGCTGCGTGTGTGAAGACCAAACACGTGAGCGCAGGTGAGAAATTTTTTAGGCGCAAGGGAGAAGGCCGACCCGATACTTACATAATCAGAATTTCTCATTTCAAAAGGAAGCAAGTCATAGGGAAGTTCCCGGTCGTAAGTGACGTATAATTCCTTGGGACGCTTAACTAAAATTTGATAGACCTTATCTTTTGTTAGTTTTAAGATTTGGCCAACTTGCGGGGGCAAAGTATCATGATTCTGCTTTGGCAGGAGTGGGGGCATGGGAATTTCATGTTCCTCTTGATGGGTTTGATTGGCCTGGGGAGCATGAGCACAACTGCCCACCAGGATAAGAAACTGTAAAGATAACAAACTGACTATCCACATTTTTTTTTTCATGGCACCCTTGAGAGAGTCATACGTCATTAGGAGTTAAAGATGATTTTACCTCGTTCAAAATCCCTCGTATACCTCGGAAGTTTGTTTCAGTTTTTACTCTTTTTGCTACTCTTTAGTTGTACTCAAGTTCGCATCGTTGATAAATCGAGAGAACGTCACTTTGAAATGCGCATCGTTAAGGTGCCTCTGGTCAAATGGGAAACAACAGACTATTTGCGTCAGCAATACGCCGTGAATACCAAACTAACTGAATCCCAAATCCGCGCTCTTCAAAAAGAAATTCATAAACGGGGTTGGCCCATCGCAGATGTGGCCATTCCCTTTGGTGTGAACGCTAACAATAATGAAAATTTAAGTGATCGAGTGATCTCGGTTGCCAACCCTGGTGACCGAGTTGTGATCGTAGGAGAACTTTTCATTGATCCGATCGGCGATTTCTTTATGGCCAAACTTCCCACCGGAGATTTTTTGGTGCCGAAAAATGATGCGGCCCCGCGCATGGGACAGGCCCTTCCAATGACAGCGCAAATGATGACTAATCCACCGTCTACTAGGCCGCGTGAAATGATTATTAAACATAATGTTTCCCCTTCAGCGCCTGCCTCAAATGCTGTAGCAGAAAACGATTGGAGCTGGAAAAATGAAGAAGAACGTCTAGAAAAATTAAAATTGTATTTGCAAAAATATCCTGCGCAACAAAAGTACACATCCATTGTGATGTCGAGGCAGATTACCGTTGGCCTTCCGGAGGAAATGCTTCTCCTATCCTGGGGAGCGCCATTGAGTGCGAAAGAAAAAGCGATGCCACTTAGGCAAATCAAAGTTTACAAGTATGCTAAGAATTATAAAGTCTATTTGGTTGATGGATTGATTCATTCTTGGGAGAAAAAGTGAGCGATAATACTACCATTTGGTCTACTATTATCATCGGCAATAGTTTTTTTTTAGGTTTAGTTTTTTATTTTTATCGCTTGAAAAATTTTTGGATGAGGGAAAAAAATAATCAGGAAAGGGAGTTAAAAAATCATTACCTTAAAAAAATTAGTCAAATGATTCATGATCTTAAATCTCCTCTCTCAGCACTCAATGTAGCGACAGAGCATCTCCCAAGTGAGGCCAGTGAGCAAAAAAAAATCTTAGTTTCTGCCCGGAATCGAATTCAGGCCATTCTCACTGAGCTTGAAGAAGTTTCGTTAATTAAAAAAGAAATAAAATTATCAAGTGAGGAAGAGGGGATTTCCTCTTCTCAATCTCATTGGTTATGTCGCTCGATTGATTTGCGAAAAATAAAATTTGTCGTAATTGTAGAAGACGATGAAAGTGTTGTATGGGCCTGGAGATCTAAGCTAAAAAAGTTGAACGTTCAAATAGAAGTGTTGGACATTTCTTCTCCAAGTGAATTTGTTGAAACTTCTAGGGATTGGGATAGTACTTTTTTTATTGTTGACTATGATTTTGGAAGTAATTCAAAAATGACTGGCCTGGAGTTTATTAAGAAATATTCCCTGGGAGCCAATGCCATCTTGTGTACGAGCCACTTTAACGATGTTCTCATTCAAAATACGGTCATGGATTTAGGCGCCAAAATGTTGCCTAAGCAAATGATGGCAGAAATTCCTATCATTATTGAAACGAAAAGAAATTATCAATCTGGTGCATCCGATTTTAAAATTGTGCTGATTGATGACGATCCCATCATTCACTGGGCCTGGAAAAAATCGGCCGAGCTCGCGAATGTAACCATAGATGGGTATTACAGTTATGATGAGTTTAAAGAAAAATCTTATGATCTTGATACACCCATCTTTATTGATAAAAATTTAAAAGGGGAGTGTGGATTAAAAATTTCTGAGCACTTATCCGCCGTGTGCGGATTTTCTAAACTCTACCTCTCCACCGGAGAGTTTTTAAGGCCATCAGAAATTCCGTCTTACCTTTCAGGGGCCATTTTCGATAAGATGTTTCCTGGTGACCTGATTTCAAAACTTAAGACTGAGTTTTACGGATAACGACACCCTTCTTGAACAGTATAATTCAAACGGCCAACATCGATTCCATTTTTGGTTGTGATCTCTAAGGCCTCCTCAAGATCCACTTTATTCATTTGTGGGGTTCTTGATAAAATCCACAAGGTACTTCCCTCACCATTGGAAACAACGGCGTAACGATAATCCTCAGCAAGGCCAATAATCCAGTAAGCTCCTCCAAAGGGCCAAAAGAAAGTGACTCGCAATTTTGCGTTACTGTTTTTATCTTTTATTTTTGCTACTCCATGAATTTTACTCAACCTACCTTGCACAGAGTTTTTGTTGCAGGAATTAAAGACGCCGATTTTGCTAGGATTTTTTTTCGCACTATAAACAGCCCGGGTACAGTTACACCCTTTAGAAAAACGCTGGGGGATGGAAGCAATTTCATACCAAGTTCCCAAGTAGCGAGTTAAGTCCACTTTTGCGTCAGGCGCAGGCGTTTGCGCCACTGACGAAGTCATGAAAATGGGATGGCAAAGAGAGGCTGCAAACAAGACTGATAAGTAAAAAATGGGTTTCATGAAAAGCTCCTATGATAGATAAAAAATTCCCTTTTCCAGTTGATTGTTGCATAAGACTTGAATCATGTATACAATGTGCAAAACTAATTCGTGTGGGAGTATAAATGAACGTTAAAGCAGTAGTGCAGCTAACGGGAGTTAATGAAAATACACTTCGAAGTTGGGAGCGGCGTTATCAAGCGTTGACCCCTAAGAGAACCCAAAAAGGAAGAAGGGATTACGATCAAAAGGATGTGGAGCGCATTGAAGTCTTGTGGGGGCTCGTGCAAGAAGGTCACTCTATTAGTCTCATCGCAGGTCAAACGACAGATAATTTAAAACAAAGTTTAAGTGAAAAATATTTAAGAGATCGCATTCGTCCAACCATTAATGAAAGCGGGAAACAAAAAGCGGATGACTCTATCGTGGGTGTTTGTCTCGATAAAATGATCCAGGCTTTAGAGCGCTTTCAGCTTCAGCAATTAAATCAGTGTTTACTAAAAGCGAGTTTTGAGATTGGCCCAAAAGATATTGTAATGAAATTAATTCTCCCTCTCGTGAAAAGAGTGGGGCTTTTGATTTTAGAGAAAAAAATGTCCATTGCCCAAGAGCATTTACTCTCTGCACTACTAAGGGATTATTTAGGTGGACTCTATCAATCTCTCAAGCCTTACGATTTTATTTCAAAATTAAATTCCAAAAGCATTATCTTAACCACAAGGCAAGGGGACTTGCATGAATTTGGAATTTTAACTTCCGCCATCTTGGCCAATCTCAATGGATTTAAAACTTATTTTCTAGGCCCCAATATGCCAGTCGCGGATTTGGCCCAAGCAGTCTTACATTTTAAGGTCGATTATTTAATTTTAGGAATGATGCAATTACCTAAAGACGGTGAAATCATCAGCAGCAAAAATTTTATAAATGAGTTAGATCATCAAATTCCATCCAAGATAAAAATTCTTTGGGGCGGTTCAGAAAAACTAGAGTCCTTGTCCCTACTCAGTGGAAGAAGTCTCATCAAAGTAGATGACTTATTTAAACTCGATGAATTTTTAAAAAATGACACCTAAGATCCGATTTAAAATTTTGTGGATGACGTAAAAAAATTCATGCATGAGTGAATAATTTTCAAAAATTGTTTGCGAACTCGACAAAAATTTTAAAATTCCTATATTGACGTAATATTGATTATCAATTTTTAAGGAACGATATGTGGCCACTCATGAAGCTAATTGTTTTCTTTTTTTTCATGGTTTATTTTTTAGCGATGGAAAATAATTCCTATGCTGTGATTAAAATTATGCCCCTTGGTGATTCCCTCACAGAGGGTGGATATAATAGTAAAGGAAACGATGGGGAATGGAAGTGGTATTTAGGGCCGGGTTATCGAGAAGAATTGTATCATCAGCTTACTAGTCATGGATTTAATGTGGAGTTCGTGGGATCAGTGACTGACCGCCCAAGTTATTTCTTGCAAACCCAACATGAAGGACACTCTGGTTACACTGTTTCACAATTAAATGAAAATATCGATCGATGGTTAAGAATAAGTAGTCCCGATATTATTTTGTTAATGATTGGAACGAACAATGTGGTCAAAAATGTAGACTTAGAAAAAATGTCTTCTCTTTATCATGACCTTCTAACTAAAATATTAAACAAAAATCATAAAACGAGAATTTTTCTTGCTTCCCCTCTACCGACAGGAGATCAAACAAAAGATCCCAAAAGAGAAACGGTATGGAATTCGGAAATCAAAAAAATTTCTAAAATACTTGAAAGTCTTGCTTTAGCTCGTACAAAACAAGGATATCTTGTTCATTATGTAGATATGTTTGGAAGTAATGTCATCATACCAGAAAAAGATCTTCCAGACGGTGTTCATCCCACAAAAAATGGGTATCAAAAATTGGGTAGGAAATGGTTTAGCGTTATTAAAAGTTTTTTGAAACCCTAGATTTGCCAGAATCCCTATCTCTTCCTAATAATAAATTAATTGTCGTTATTTATTTATTGATTAGGGAGCACGCATCATGATCAAAAAAGTATCATTTTTGATTTTTTTTCTTTTAAACTTTAATCCTAGTTATGCTAGCGCCAAAGAAAAAGCGAGATTGAACGAAGACAATCTAGAATATCAGTTTGCCAAATTGAGGCGATCCCAAATCCAAAGTGTTGAGTATTTCCTTTCCTTTCAATTTCAAAAAAATTCTCCCGACTTTAAGGGAACTGCAAAAATAGATGTCTCACTTAAGAATCCTAAGCAACTCTCTAAATTTCCTTTAAGTTTAGATTTTTCGAGCGGAAAAATTATTTCCCTAAAAGTGAATGGAGGGTCGATTAACGATTACGAAAAAAGGGCCGGGAGTTTTGATATTCCTGTCAAATATCTTAAACCAAAAAATCTCATTGAAGTTGACTATGTGGGGAGCTATTCCCAGGAAGGAACCGGCTTTCAGAAGTTTGTAGACCAAGAAGATAAAGAAGAATACATCTACTCTGATTCGGAGCCTTACTATGCTCATACTTTTTTTCCTTGTTTTGATCAACCTGACATCAAGGCGGTTTATCATCTACAAGTAATTGCTCCCAAAGAATGGAAAGTTATTTCGAACGATTTAATCAATACATCCAAAAGTGTTGAGGGTGGGTTAGAGACAAGTTTTCATCCTACAAAACCGATTTCTCCTTACTTATTTTTTCTTGGGCTTGGAAATTTTCAAGAGTGGCAAGATTCAGTGCAAGGCATTCCGCTTACGATCTATGCAAGAAAAACCATGGCCAAGTATGTGGACGCCGAACGAATTTTTGAAACGACAAAAAAAGGAATTAATTTTTATACTGACTATTTCGCTACTCCTTTTCCTTTCACTAAATATGGACAAATTTTTATACCGGAGTTTGCATGGGGTGGAATGGAAAATCCCGGCGCCGTTACACTCAATGAAAAAGGATTATTCCGAGGCCCTAAAACCCAAGCGGAGTACGAAGATCGAGACGATTTAATTTTGCACGAAATGGCCCACATGTGGTTCGGCGATTTTGTGACCATGGAGTGGTGGGATGATTTGTGGCTCAATGAAAGCTTTGCCACTTACCTGGCCTCCCTTAGTGGAGCTAGGGCGTTAGGAAATAAAGGAGTCGACTTCGGTGCCGTCAGTATGAAGTCTTGGGGCTATTGGCAAGATCAATTGAAAACAACTCACCCTATTGAAACCCCAGTCAAAGATACGAGGACCGCAAAAGGAAATTTTGATGGCATTACCTACGCCAAAGGTGGGGCGTCGTTGAAGCAACTCCATTTTTTTGTGGGAGAAGAAGCTTTTCGCGAGGGACTCAGAAGCTATTTTAAGAAGTATGGGTATCAAAATGCAAAGCGATCTGATTTCATTAATGAAATTGCAAGCGCTTCAAAATTGAAACTTGATCACTGGACCAAGAAATGGTTGCAAACCGCGGGCCCCAACCGAACCCAAGTAAATTGGGATTGCAAAGATCAAAAAATCAAATCTTTTGAAGTAGTGCAATTTCCCAGCTCTTCGGGAACATTATCACCGCATAAAACAAAAATAGGATTTTTTAAACAAGTGAATGGCAAGCTAGAATTCATGAGCTCCCAAGACGTTGTTTACGAAAAGAAAAAAACAGCGGTGAAAGAAGTTTTAGGAAAAGATTGTCCTGACTTTGTTTTTCCCAATCTTGATGACGAGGATTATTCCTTATTTTCCCTTGATGCGAAATCTCTTAAACTGGCGAACCTTGTTCTTGCAGGTGAAATCGATCGTCCCCTGGTTCGTTTGATGACATGGCAAATTTTGGCGCAGATGGTTTACGACGGAAATTTACTTATTACAGAATACTTTGAAATGGTGCTTGAAGGTTTAGAGAAGGAGAGGGACGACTCCGTCATTGGAATTCTTCTAGGAAAGCATGGCCAACTCTCGATTTATTATTACGATTATTTAACTCCTATCCAAAGAGATTTATTTTCAAAAAGATTAGAAGAAGTTGTTTGGAAGCGGGTGCAAACTTCAGCTCCTAAAAGCAATTTACAATTGTCTTTTTTAAGTTTCTATATTTCGATATCTCATAGTAAGGAGGGAATTCAGCGCATCCTGGAAATGTTGAAAGGAAAAAATATTCCTGATGGCGTTGAGATTGATCAAGATAAGCGGTGGCAGATCATTAGGCATGCGAGTATGTATGGATTAGAAAATGCAGCGCAAGTGATTGCAGAAGAATTGAAAAAAGATTCTTCAGTGGAAGGGAAAAAACAATCCGTAACTGCTCTTTTGGCGGTGCCAGAATTAAGTGCTAAGGAAAATTTTTGGAAAACCATGGTGGAGCGTCCGAATGAATTACCTAATAGCACACTGAGATTTGCAACTATTGCGTTTCATAATCCCAACAAACCGGAACTGACGAAAACATTAATCGACGATTACTTTAAGCAAATTTCTCAAATGGACTGGTCTTCGAATGATTCATTATTAAAAATTTATTTTCAACGACTGTTTCCGGCGACCATTTGCTCTCCTGAGGTACTTAAGAAAAGCCAAAATTTTCGAAAAAGCGCCAAGAATTTAACAGATCTTGCGAGGCGTTCGTGGGTTGAGGCGGAAGAAAGTTTGGCGAAATGTGTCTATGTGCGCGGCAAAGTTAAAAACATGAGAATGTAATTTAAAATGTTTGATGTTACTTGATGAAGGGGAAGCCATACTTGAAATCAAAAAAAAATCTCAACCTTGATGCCTATTTTGAATTCTTAGAACAGTATTTTTTATTGTTTAATTTTTCCACGATCAGGCCAAGAAAAATGTTGGGTAATGTATTTAAACTATAGCGTGTGATAAGGGGCCAAATAGGTTTCCGCTTTTCCTGCGACGATCCACTCATTGAGTTCTTTTAGGGATCGCATGTTTTCCACATACTTTTGAACCTCACCGCTTACAGGCACGTCATAACTAACAAAGCGATTGACGACCGGAGCGTACATAGCGTCAGCAATGCAAAAATTTCCAAACAAAAACGGGCCGCCATATTTTTGCAAACAATCAGTCCAAATGAATTTAATGCGATCGATATCACTTTTGGCATTGCCGACATCAAAATTTTTAACTTCTTTTTGTACATCGTGAGACAGTCGTTCTCGCATAGCGGAAAAACCTGAATGCATTTCATTGGAAATGGATCTTGCGTGGGCCCTTGCCTGAAAATTTTTTGGCCATAGGGATTTTTCAGGAAATTTTTCGTTTAGGTATTCTGCGATCGCCAAAGAATCCCATACAACAAAGTTACCATTAACATCTCCCTCAATGAGTGCTGGGACTTTGCCAGTGGGAGAATAAGCAAGGATATTTTTTAAAGTATCAGGTTGGTCGAGCAAAATTAATTTTTCTTCAAAGGGGATTTGAAAAAATTTTAAAATTAACCATGGCCTGAGGGACCAGCTAGAAAAACGTTTGTTTCCGATTACTAATTTTAAACTGTCACTCACGATTTTTTCCCTAATACTTGCAAATACTCCACGCGCTCGAGGGCCAGAGGGTGAGAATAATAAAACCTGGAATAAATTTTATCGGTGGTTAGTGAGCTCGCATTTTCTTTGTAAAGTTTAAGAAGGGCCTCAATGAGTTGAAACGCATTGGAGTGAGTGGCCGCGTAAGAATCCGCCTCGTATTCATTTTTTCTAGAAAAGGTATTCATGAGCGGGGTTAAGAAAAATGTATAAAGAGGAATCACCATCATAAAAAGTAAGAGGGCCATAGCAGGGGAGGGTGTGGTGACGAAGTGGCCTAGGTAAAAACTTTCCGTGGATGCTAATTTGCCTAGCAAAGCAAAACCTAAAAAAGAAAAGGTTAAAGAGATGAGTAAACCTTTAAGAATATGTTTATGTTTAAAATGTCCAATTTCATGAGCGAGGACGGCCTCAAGTTCATCGGGATTTAATTGTTTCAAAAGTGTATCGAAGAATACGATGCGCTTGTATTTCCCAAATCCTGTAAAATAGGCATTTCCATGTCCGCTTCTTTTGGATGCGTCCATGACAAAAATTCCTTCTGCAAAAAATTCCGTTTTCTTGGCAAGCGTCTCAATTTTATTTTTAAGCTCGCCATCTTCTAGTGGAGTAAATTTATTAAAGATAGGAGCTAGAAAATTGGGATAGGCCCAAAGAAGAAGCAGTTGCACTAGGGTTAAAAAGCCCCAAGCCACTAACCACCAAACTGATCCCATGGAAATATAAAAATAAAGAATCCCTAAAAGAATAGGAGCGCCAATGACCACCCCAAGCACGGTTTGTTTGATTAAATCGACTACGAACGTTTTGGGTGTCGTGCGGTTAAAACCATATTTTTCTTCTAACACAAAAGTGGAATAGAGAGTTTCCGGCAAATCTAAAATAAACCCAATGATGAGAAATGCAGCGAAGATCGCCATGCCGTGGGAAAGCTCGCTCGTAAATCCAAAAGTTCGCACCATTTGATCAAGGCGCTCGAGACCTCCCAACGGAAGCCACGCCAACAAAACCACATTGCTGATGACTGTGGAGACAATTGCAAAATTTAATTTCTCACAAGTGTAGTCGGCCGCCTTTTGATGAGACGCTACGTCGACTTGTTTAGAGAAAAGCTCTGGTACGCTGGGGCGATGCTTTTTTACAAATTGATAATTTCTGCGATTTAAATAAATCTGAAAAATCAATTTAAGAATAAGGAGGATAAAAAACAGCGAAGAAAAAATTTGAGGATTTGTCATAATAAATGCATGATATCGATTTTATGATACTTAATCTATAATTTAAGAGCATCTATGCAAATTGAATCCTTCTATTTTGCTCAACCTTTGCAAAATTGGTCCTACCTTTTGCACTGGGATCAATTTGCGGTGGTGATCGACCCACATCAACATGGGCCGATTCTAGAATATTTACAAAAACATCAATTAGATTTGCTCGCGATCTACAATACCCATCAACACCATGATCATATTTCCGGAAATGCCGGGCTCCTTAATATTTATCCCAACGCGCAAGTTATTTTTGGGGGCCATGCTCCTTCTCGTTTCGTTGTAGAAAGTGGCCATGAAATAGTTGCCTTTGCTACGCCAGGGCACAGTGCAGAACATTATGTGTACGGCCTTTACCGGGGGCCTAAATGTTTGGCGATGTTTACAGGAGATTTACTATTTCACTGTGGAGTGGGGCGAGTCATGCCTGGAGGAGATATAGAAAAACTTTTCCAATCCCTGGAAAAATTAATTTCCATTACGCCAAAAGAGGCCATCATTTACCCGGGCCACGATTATGGGGCCCGCAATCTTGAATTTGCGGCGCAGTTTCCTTTCTTTCAAGTTGCAAAAGATGAGGATCACGATAATGAGAGAAGTATGGGGTGCGAAATTTCAAAAAATATTTTTTTATGGTTTATGCATAAAAAAAATTGGGAAACGCTGCCAGAGGATTGGAAAATGTCGTCGCCCTTCGATACCTTTAAAAAATTAAGAGGACTTCGAGATAAATTTTAAGGATGTAAAATGGAAAAAGAATTAAAATTAGGAAGTAAGGCCCCAACTTTTAAATTAAAAAATCAAGATGATGAGTGGGTGTCTTTAAAAGATTTTCTTGGCAAAAAAGTTGTCGTTTACTTTTATCCCAAGGCCTTGACACCAGGTTGTACGAAACAGGCCTGCGGCCTTCGCGATTCAAAAGTGAAACTTTCAAAGAAAAATGTAGTAGTCTTAGGGATTAGTGCGGACCCTGTAGAAAAACTTAAGAAATTTAGTGAAAAAGAGAAGCTCAAATTTGACTTACTCTCTGATCCCGAAAATGAAATCGCTAAAAAATATCACTCTTATGGTCCTAAGAAATTTATGGGGCGATCATACGAGGGTATCTTGAGGCAAACTTACTTAATTGATGAAGCGGGTAAAATTATTCAGGTGATGAGCAAGGTGAACACCAGTACTCATCACGATGATGTTTTGGATTTAATTTAATTGATAGTGGTTTATATTCATTTCAATCGCAATTTACCTAATTATTCACAGTAATAAAATGATATGTTCTTATTGTCTGCTGCACTAATGATATCTTCTTTTGTCGGGCGTTTCGTTTTATTTGAGTCGGTGAATAATAAATTAGCAAAGTAACCAGAACTACCATATTGAGAATGAGGAAATTTAGTAAGCCAATGATCATGAACACGAACAATTTTGTAACGTAAAAATAAATTATAAGTAGTCTGAACGTACACTTCATTACATTCCACGGCATAGCTTTGAGAGGCCAAGCTAAGGGAGAATAAAAATACAAACAAGGGGGAAAAAAATTTAAAACTCATCATTCTGATATCCTTTGTTAAGTGTTTGTTTGTTCCAACATTTAGACTACTAGAAAAAATTTTTTAACATATTCCCTGTGTAAATTATATATATTCATTTTTGATGTTAATTTGTAAAACTGATAGAAACTGATTTTCCCAAGTGATCCATCATCATTTTATATTCGACGTGAAGCGTGGGGTGATGCCAAACACCTAGCGTTCTTGTGGGCAAGTGTTTGTTATCGTCTAATGTTGAGTAAAAACATAGGCCATCATTAGCATCAAAAATAAAATACACAAAGCTCGCCTCGTCCTTGCGAACCGTTATTTCTTCATACAAACATGTGGGATCAAATAAGTCGGACTTTGTTTTCATATCATTTTTACACACAAGATTCTAGGCCGCCGGATCAGCTCAACGTAAAAAATTCAATCCATTACATATAGGTCATAAAGGTAGGATTTGACAAGAATGGGGCGAGATTAAATAAGGGTACTAAAAGAGAAACTCTTAGTTGATTGGATCACATGAAAACAAATAGGAGGTGCTGATACCAGTAACAGGGTTTAAGACACTATTATCGATGGTCTGCACTGAGATATTGTGACTTAACTTATCGTTATACTGCTTAAAGTTATAATAAAATCCTGTCGTCTTTTCGGTTTTGGGATCAGTTTTTGAACTTTTGGGATTAATAATACATTTGGCGTAGTCAGTAGTATTGTTTCCATTAATAGTTTTGTAATAATGATTTGAAAGGTATGAGAAAAAATATTTCTCTAAATTTTTTTTTGAAAATCCTTCGGTTTTTGAATACTTCCACGAATCTAATAATTTCATGCAATCGCTACAGTCAGTAAAAACTTCTAACCTTGTATTGGAATTATAAGATAGCGGCTTAATACTTGGTGAAAAGTTAAACCAGCATTTCTTAATTTTAGACGGCGTTACTGTAAAAACGGAAATGTCTTGGGAGGCGGTGCAATCTAAATCTGAGGTACCCGTTTTGTATAGGATCGCTACTGCTTGGAGATTATTATTTGAAATCAAAAAAATTGCAAAAAATAACGTAAACAAAAAACCAAAACGTCTCAAGGGAAATGTTTTCATGGTATTCCTCCTAACCCTTATTATGAATGCCTTCTTAAAAAGGTCAAGTAGGGAAATAAAGACCTCGTTTCAATTTGGAAACTAAATCGCTTGGCGAAGAAAATTAAATAACTCAACTTTTCAAAGTAGGATTTATTATTAACTTAGATTTTGTTTTCATATCATTTTTTTTTATTTCAGGCATAATTTAAGTGACAGATGGACCTTTGTCTCGATCTTTTCAGGAGGAAACGGCGTGAAAAATACCATTCTGCAATTTTTCTTTTATTTTTCCATCACCCTTATTTTTAGTAGTTGCTCTCTTGTCGAAAATACCAGACGAAGTTTACTGGGAGCACCGGCGAAAAGTGATAAGCGCAGCTCGAAATTATCAGCTTCAAGCGCGTTAGGAGAAACGGTGCCCAGAGAGCAATATGAAACCTTATTAAGTCAGTACAATTCGCTTAAGCAAAAATATGAACCAGTCGCTCCAACTTCGGAGCTAAATCCTGATTCTCCCACGGTGGAGTTACAAGGAGCTGTTGCCCCGGGCGATGAGTTAGCAAAAATGGTACCACTTGCGGACGCACCCGACTTAGGGAATAACAATGAATCAAGCGATTTTGGTGAACTAAGAAAAGGCATGCTCGCCTATGAAATTCAAAAATATGATTTGGCGATGAATATTTTTGATAAACTCACTAACTCTCGTGAAGACCAAGTCAAGTATCGAAGCCGATTTTATGCCGCGAAAATTCTTTTAGCAAAAAATGAATACAATCTTGCCCTCCAAGTTTTTGAAGATTTAATTGAGCGTTATGCTTTCTCTGGGCTTACGGCCGAGTCGCTTCAAGGAGCAAAAGAATGTGCAGAAAAATTAGGAAAACCAGATAAGGTGAAAAAATTTCAAGAACTAAGTAAACGCCTTGGAATGGAGGCCACCTAATCCATGAATTTTTCACGAAGGCCACTCACTCATCAAATATTTATTTTGATTATTGGAGCTGCGAGTCCCTCCTTATCGTTAATGCATGCACAAGATGACGAAGGATTATCTTTGGAATCCTTAGAAGGAAGCGGGTCACTAGAAAGTTTAAAAGAAGAATTAAAAAAAAATCCAGAGGCCGCTTCAGGTACTCAAGTGGAAGCAAAACAAGAAGTTAACGAAAATACAAAAGACAATGAAGATTATGAGGAAGCTTCTGATGATGAGTACAGCGATAAAGAAGAAGTGCCTAAGACCGAAAAGCCCAAGTTAGAGTGGGCAAAAAAAACGGAAGAAGCTAAGGATGAAAAAATAGATGATGAGTACGGTGATGAATTTGAATCTGCGGAGGAAGGTGATAAACCTAAGGAATCTAAAGCTCCTACTCAAATTTTGCCGGCCAAAAATAAGTCAGAACCTAAAAATGAAAATGAGACGCCAAAAGATTCTACTGAAGGTGGAACTGATGTGGCCGTTTTTGAAGTGGGCGCAGAGGAGCAAGAACTTTTAGATTTTGCTCAAACGGTTGGCCAACAAATTTCTAATACGGAGTGGAGTGAAATTACTAAAAATTCCAATACCACAACATACACCGTCCAAAAAAATGATTGGTTGTTTAAGATTTCAAAAAAATTATTTGGAACTGGTTTTTATTACCCCAAAATTTGGTCACTCAATTCCTACATACCCAACCCGCATTTAATTGAACCAGGAATGCTTCTCACTTTTGAAACGGGCACGGGAGATGGTGCACCTTCCATCACGATCAGTCACGATGGAACGAAAGAAGATGGCGAGCATCCATGGAATAAAGAAAAAGAAGAATTGGCCAAGCAAGGAATTTATATTAATTCCAGTGCAGATGATGAAAAAAGTTCTGCAATTAATAACGAATATAAAAAATATGACCCATCCCCCTTAGATACTTCATCGCTCGCGCCCCCTGGTCAGTACGATGAATTTGGAATCGATAAAAATTCTTCTTATGTGAGGACATTTAAACAAGGCTATTTTTTAAATACCTTTATTTCTACCAACCAGATGCAAGACTTTGGATCGGTGGAATCTAAAATTGCAGAGGGAGTTTTTTTTACGTTGAGAGAAACGGTCTACGTAAAACTTAATGAAGGAGTGACCGGAAATCCAGGCGATCAATTTTCCATCTATCGATTTGATGGAAAAGTGGAAGTGAAAGGTTCTGATCGCAGTGGAGATCGATACACCATCTTGGCGAATGTAAAATTAATTAGGCCCATGGAAGATAAGTGGGAAGCAATGATTACTGATATCTCTCAATCTGGAGTGCGGGGAGATCGGTTAACGGCGTACACACCAAAAATTCAAAAAATTTATCAAACATTTAATACCAAAATAGTGGAAGCTTTAATACTGCAAAGTTTTGACACTGATATGACGATTGCCAATATAGGTTCCGTTGTTTATTTGGATAGGGGAAGGGCCGATGGGCTTGAGATTGGTAACGTTTTAGATGTCTACGATACCAAGGATCGCTCCAATGATAAGCCGATATCAGAGAAATTCACTTATCGCACAGGACAATTAAATATTATTTCTATTACCGATAATTTTTCTACAGCGATCGTTTCAAAAATTATACATTATTTTAAAATTGGTGATGTGGCGGTGACGAGAACCTCAGAAGATGAAGCGCAATCTAAGAATGTTAACAAAGTGGCAAAGAAAAATTCTAAGCAAAACTTAGGTACCTATGATGTTGATGGGCTTGGGCCAAATGTGCTTTCGAAATCTAAGAGTGTTAAGTTGACGGAATCTGAGCTTGAAGAATTAGATAGAGAGGCGAGAAAAAAACGTGTCTTAGATGATACCGAAAAAGATTTAAAGGATTTGGATGCGATGGAGCAAGAATTAGCTAGTGCAGAGCAAACCTTAGATGAGAATGAAGCGAGCGATGAAGAAATGGATTTAGAAGCAGTTGAGTCCAAGAAAAAAGGTGAAAACTTTGGGACAAATTTAGAGGATCTCGAGAAGAATTATGGGAAAAAATATTTGGATGAAGATTTAAATCAAGTGGATAACCCGTATGGGATCACCCAATTTGATGTGGAAGAAGTCGATGAATTACTCAATCTCACGGACGCCGATTTTAACAGCGGCCGGGAAGTTCAAAGTGAATCGAAGGTGAGTACGGGATCGAGTGCTCCGAAGCGAAAAAATTTAAAGGCCAATCTCCATCAATCAAAATCAAAATCAAAATCAAAATCAAAAACAGAAAGAAAAACGGAAAAAAAATCATTTTGACATCAACTTGAATTCCACCTATGTTACGTCGATAGGGGGTTTTTATGGTTAATAAAGTTAAACTGACTCTTTTCGCAATGTTGGTCATTGTTATTGCTCAAACGGCTTCTGCTCACGCTCAAAATGCTGATTATGGCCTATTTACTCAATTCATCGGAAATTATCGGGTCATCGATAAAGAATGTCGTTTCAAAGGTAGTAATTTATCTCAGATTCGTTTTAATGATCTGGTGAGAGTAGAGTTTGAGGCCTTCGGTTTTCGTGCAAGTCAATCTGTCATGATTAATTTTGATTTTGATAGCGTGGTTTATGGAACCAATCTTGTAGATATACTTTCTTTTGGTAGAACCACGATGAGTGAGAATTCCAATTCAGCGAGTATGATCGAGTATCATCCTCCTTCCGCTTCAACTTATGGAAGAGAGTATGTGAATGAAATAAAAATGACGAAAGACCTAACGACTCCTGGTTTGTATGTTCTCAATTATTTTGAAAAAGTAGAGGCAGTAGGTTCAATTGAGGAAGTTGATTGCTCCATTCAACTGCAAAAAATAAGATAAAGTGCCCCTCAAGGGACAAAAGGATAAAAAAAATTTAAGTTATGTAGTTTTTTGTTTAATTTTTGATTAAATTCCATAATATTAGACAAACAGACTTTTTCAGTTTTCTTACCGGCGGTTAGCTCAGTTGGATTAGAGTATCTGGCTTCGAACCAGAGGGTCGGGAGTTCGAACCTCTCACCGCCGGCCATTCATTGGTAAAAATAATTCGGGACAAGTTGAAATTTTTTAAAAAATTCCCAAATATTTGGTCATCATTAATTTTATCAAGTTTTTATAATTTTGCTTTTTTTGGTAAGTTTTATGCTGTCTATCCTTTTTCCTCCTTTGTTTTTGTAAGTATTTCCGTTTATCTCGTTTTGACCTTAGTCATTTTTCTCGTTTTGCAGTTAATTAATTTTAGGGCAATTTTTAAATCAGGTCTCATCATCCTCTTTTTTGTTTCGGCATTATGTTCCTATTTCGTTGATCGTTTTGGAATTCCTGTTGATAGGAAGATGATGGACAACATTGTTAATACAGATCACCGTGAATTGATGGATCTATTTACACTTGCGTTAATCAATAAATTTATTTTTCTTGGTGCTTTGCCCATCTTTTTTATATACCGAATGACGTTTAGTCATCACCAAGATGGATTTTGGAAGCAACTTCGCTTGAATGCAAAAAATTTCACCATTGCCTTGAGTTCTATTCTTTTACTAATTTTTCTTAACAGTAAATTTTATGCCAGTTTTTTTAGAGAGCATAAGGAACTTAGGTATTTTACTAATCCTACTTTTCCAATTTATTCAGTCGTTCAATTCGCATTTTCAAATTACTCTTCGCTAGATAGTAAAATAAGTATTATCGGTACAGATGCTATCATTCCTGAAACTGATACCCAAAGAGATCTAATCATTATGGTGCTGGGAGAGACGGCAAGATCAGAGAGATTTTCTTTGAATGGATATTATAGAGATACAAACTCACTTTTATCCAAAGAGAAGGTGATTAGTTTTTCTAATTTTTTTTCCTGTGGAACTTCCACGGCTGAATCTTTGCCTTGTTTATTTTCAAATTTTGGAGTGCATAACTATAAGCGCACTTTAGCACTTAAAACAGAAAATATCTTAGACGTTTTGAAACATACTCACGAGGTAAATATTCTTTGGCGAGATAATAATTCTGATTCTAAAGGTGTGGCCCTCAGAGTGAAAAATGAAGATTTTCGTACACCTGCCCTAAATCCTGAATGTGATGAAGAATGCCGAGATGTAGGCATGTTAAGTGGACTTCAAAAGTTTGTGGATGACACCAAAGAAAAAGATATTTTAATTGTCCTACATCAGATGGGCAGCCATGGGCCTGCGTACTATAAAAGATACCCAGCAGCGTTTGAGAAATTTACTCCTGCCTGTCATACGAAAGAATTGAGCGAATGCACCTTAGAGGAAATCAATAACGCTTATGATAATACGATTGTTTATACAGATTATTTTTTATCCCAAGTAATAAAATTTTTGAAAATGAATTCCAAAAAATTTGAGACGGCGATGCTTTATGTGAGCGATCACGGCGAATCTTTAGGCGAAAATGGGATTTATTTGCACAGTTTGCCCAATATGATTGCACCAGTAGAGCAGCGAAAAATACCGGCCATTTTTTGGTTTGGAGATTCGATCTTAGAAGACATCGATGTGGATGAGGTCAAAAAAATATCTCATGAGAGATATACTCATGATAATATTTTTCATACTCTCTTGGGTTTATTCGAAGTTGAAACGAAGCTTTACGATTCAAGATTAGATCTGGTTCATCATAAAAATATTTTAAATACAGATAAAGGGCGAACGGTGCTGTAAATTAAAAATTGGCCGCCACTCCTGCACGGTAGGCCTCATGATATTCCTTGTTATCGAGAAGATATTCACTTCGGCCATTAAAAACTTGCGCGAAAACAGTAAATTTTGCGCTAGCATGCGGTAAGAAAAAAAAATTTAATTCCCAGTTGCCATTAGAAAAGTCCGATCCCCATTCGCCACCGGGAGAAACTCTTAACTCTACTGCGTGATATAAGGGATCGAAGGAAAGAAAATTTTTTAGACGAACAAACCCACGCCAAATTCCTTCATAATCCACTATGTCGGGACTTCCATCATCTTTGCGGTACGAAATAAATCCTTTCCATCCAAAGTCCATTTCCATTCGCTCAAAGGAGATGGATTTTGTCATTTGTAAGTAACTTAAATTCACTCCGCGAGACCGACTACCTGTTTGTCCATTAGAAAGATGCTCGATAATTCCTAAATTCCAAAACCATCCATAGTGCTCGCCGAGAGAATAAAATAATTGGGGATTGTAATTAGTATCAAGCACAGGAGATGAGCCGTTGTTAATATCCCAAAGCGTCTTTTGGTGGTAACCGAAGTATAAATTCACGTCTTGTAAAAATTGATATTTGAATCCAAACTCAAATTTAACAGGTGTCGATTTATCTCCTAGGGCGAGATAGTTTTTGTGTAAGGTAAAAATCTCAGTGCTCTCAATGCCATAACTTGGCAAGGTTGTAACGAAAATAAAAAATAGGAAAAGATAAAAATAAAATCTAGTCACGATCTGTCCATTTATCAAAGGCCACTCCTGTGCCGCGAGGTTGATAATATTTAGTCACTCTTGAACCATAATAAGCGTAGTCACTATCAGGAAATAAATCTTGCAACGCTTGAGTTAGATTTAAAGAAAACCCCACGTATAAGGTGCGAGTCGAATTTTGTGGTGAATCTGCAGTAGCATTCGTGCCACGAGAATACATACCCAAATCAAAATTAAGATAGCGAGTGAGATAGTTTGAACGCAAAAAAGGAATTGCGGCAAATCTTATATTAAAAATATATTTTTGATTATTGTAATCATCCACTGGATCATTAAACTTTTTTCCCTTGTGTTCTGGATCTTTTGTGTTATTCCACCAATAAAGTTGAAAACCAATGAGTTCATCTAAATAGGGATGAGAGTTAAGTAAATATCCTAGGCCTACTCCGGCCATATCACTAATGAGATCGTTAACAGCAAATCCATAATGACTGATTCCATCACCGACTTCAATCAGTAGGCCTACGGTTGAAGCAAGAATAAATGAATTTTTTAAGGCAGACTCATGAGATAGCCCATTACTACGATAAAAATCATAGCTGGCACGATTGATCACAAAGTGAGAATACATGTGAGCAAATTTATCAGCTCCCCCAGCGTAGGTATTACGTCCAAACCATCCTTCGTCGCGCATACGAAATCCATTCACTGTACCCCAATCCCAAAATAAAATTCCATAGGCCGCAAAGAAGAGGGGAACTCCATAATTTACGTATTTAATGGTGCTATCGTTCAAAAAATTATTACTTTTTTTTCCGGAATATTCTAATTCTCGCACTGTAGGCACAGGAACACCAAGGACAATTGTTTTTAAACGAATTTCATGATCGCTAGAAAAAACCAAATCACTTTCAATGAGATCGTAAGAAGATTTTAACTCTCTTGAAAAGGCTTTTTCTGAGGGATAGTTTTTTCCGATAAATTCGACTTCTTCCCAAGCGAAAGCTGAATGAGAAAAAAAAGCGAGGAGTAGAGAGAGTAGATAAAGCATTTTCATCTTTATATATTAAGCACTCTTTTTTAAGAAAGAGTACTAAAACAATTATTGAAGAGAAGACTAGCGATCCAATAGATAACATAACGCTTAGATCGCAGTAAACTTTTCGAACCATTATCATTTAGCACATACGTTCCTTAAAATAAATCAAGAATTTTTAACATACTGGCACATAAACTCTCTGTTGCTGGAATTTTTTTATTGATTTGTATTAACGAGACAAATGTACTCATCGAATTGAGGGAGGCCAAAAATTACTCTTTTTTTTGGCAACATACTTCACTAAGTGTGACTTTATTTCTCTTAAGATTTGGCCGGGTAATTGCATTCATTTGAAATATTGCAATTTTAAATTTATTCAAATTTATTCAAAGGGAAATTTTTATGTTTAATTTTTTTGAAAAAAAAGATTCTCAACTTCAAGATGACGTCATCAAAGAACTTAATTGGGATCCGAGTGTCTCTGAATCTCAGATTGCAGTAACCGTTAAAGATGGCATCGTGAGTTTGCGTGGTTCTGTGCCTCATTTTTATGAAAAATCGAGAGCAGAATTGGCGGCGCAACGGATCAATGGAGTGAGGGCCGTAGTTGATGAGCTTGAAGTTGATCTCATGGGGATTCACAAAAGAAGCGACGAAGAAATTGCAAGAGTGGCCATCACGGCCTTGCAAGGCAGTTACTATGTGCCCAAAGATTTAAAAGTGGTTGTTAATCGAGGCCAAGTAACATTGAGTGGTCAAGTGGATTGGGGACATCAAAAAAATTCGGCCGCCAATGTGGTGAGGCCCCTTATGGGAGTGATGGCAGTCATTAACGATATCGAAATTAAACCTGCGGCGAAGGTAGTTGATGTGAAAAATCGCATCGAAGAATCTTTGAAACGAATCGCCGAGAAGGAGGCCAAAGGAATTCAAGTCATGGTGAATTTTGATCGAGTCACACTTAACGGAATTGTTCATACCTTTTCAGAAATAGCTGACGCAGAATATGCTGCTTGGAGTGCGCCCGGAGTGATGGCCGTCGAAAATAATTTAAAATTGGGATATGAGTAAACAAGGAAGAGAAAATTTTTAGGGCCAATAAATATACGAGGAGAATAAACGTGAGAATGAAAATAACGAATTTAGATAATAAGAAATTAAAATCAAAATCTCAGATTAGTGAAATGAAAGAACTGCGAAACATTAGATTGAGGGAGATTGATTTGAAAAAAAATATTTCAAAGGAAAATGATTTTACAAATATTGAAAAATTTAGGCGCAACGATTTTGAAAAAGAATATAGTGCTGCTTCCATTCAAAAACAAATTGATAGAAATAAACGTCTCGATGATGCGTTTGTCGTTTATTCAGACTAGTGAACTATTAGATAAATTTATAATGCGTCACTCGTATTCGCAAAATGATTTATACAGTTTTTTCCTTGGCTCTTGAAATAACTTTTGTCATGGCGCACTAGAATTCTTCATAGTTTTTTTGCTGCCAAAAAGGATGATTTGCGGGCCCGCTCAAGGGCCTTTTCTCTTTGAGGTAATGTTAAAAATCTTACACGGTCGATGATATTTACTTTTACCGGATTAAATCCACAAAATTGCAGCGTCGCAGTTTTGAGCCACTTAATGGGTGAATTCCAATACATGATAAAAAACCATAATTTGGGTGAATCCGACAAGAGCCAAAGCTCAGCACTTCGGCCAGAGAGTAGTTTGTCCCAACGTGAACTATTGTTTCGGTAATGAAACGCAAAGCCAGGCAAGAAAGTTCGATCAATGAAGCCCTTTAATAATGCCGGGCCAGATCCCCACCACTGAGGGTAGCAAATGACCAAGTGCTTGCAGGCCTTAATTAATTTTTGGGCACGAATTAAATCTTCCTCGAGCGGCATAATTTTGTGATAGGCATCATGTAAAATGGGATCAAATTTTAGATCGTAGAGATTTAATAATTCAACTTTTGCTCCCGCTTCTCTCGCCCCAGTAGCGTAGGAATTGGCAATCGCGCTAGTAAAAGAATTTCGTGAAGGATGGGCATTGATAATTAAAATCATGAATCCTTATAACACATATAATTTTAATTAGTACCATCATCTATTCTTTTTCATTTTCTATTTTCAATGGATTTGGTAGCGGTATTAACCTTGCATGATAATTTTGAGGAACGAAAAATATATCGATTCTGTAAAAAATGGACAATTTATTAAAGGATCATTTTTGAAACGAGAACCTATGCTTCCAGAAATTCATCGCGCACAGAATATGGGATGGCTCCGTGCCGCGGTGTTAGGGGCGAATGATGGCCTTATTTCCACTGCAAGTCTCATCGTAGGAGTGGCCGCTGCTAACTCTTCTCATCAAAATATTTTGATTACTGGAGTGGCGGGGATAGTAGCAGGTGCCTTGTCCATGGCCGCTGGAGAATATGTTTCAGTAAGCACACAGGCCGATACAGAAAAGGCAGATCTAGCACGTGAGAGAGAGGAGCTCGCGATGAATGTTGATTTTGAACGCGCGGAACTTGCCCAAATTTATGTTCAACGTGGTCTTGACTCTGAGCTTGCCACAAAAGTGGCGCAACAACTGATGGACCATGATGCCATCGGAAGTCATGCAAGAGATGAGTTAGGGATAACAGAAATTTTTACGGCCAGACCTATTCAAGCTGCAGTCGCATCGGCTGCTGCCTTTTCCATCGGAGCAGTGATGCCGTTACTTTCCGTTTTAGTTTCTGGACAAAAAAATCTCATCATCTCCGTCACTGTTTCTTCCTTAATTTTTCTGATTATTCTTGGCGTCTTCGCTGCCCACATCGGTGGAGCTAATCTCTTGAAGGGCGCTGTTCGTATGGTATTTTGGGGGGCGTTGGCCATGTCCATAACTGCAGGAATTGGGTCATTTTTCGGAACCTCTCTTTGAAGAAAGAAAAAAGATTATTGGCATAAGGCCAATCCAAAGCAGAACGAAGGGCCAAAAATTTCCGGCGAATACATTGTATGTTTCTAGGATTTCAGTCCAACTCAATTTTCTATTTATCACCAACGTTTCAAAAAGCATGGTGGCCAAGAACCAATAAATTCCTAGCATGCAAGACTGGAAAAAATTTTTTATCTTCAGCTTTTTCCAAATAAAAAAAGTAAACGTTGATAAAATGAATACGCCAGTCAAACAAGATAATTGATTGGCGAGCGGATCTTGAATTCCATAAATGGGTTTCATGACCAATTCACGAAATGCGCCATTTAAGATAGATAGCGCTACCATGCAAATCCATGCAAGGGTGGACCTAATCATTATATTCATTTTTATTTTTCCTTTTGAATTTTTTTGGGCCTACAGATTTTTTTTCACACTACACCTGTAAATTTAAAAGTACTCTAAGTTTTTTTAGTAAGTTTTTTAAGTAGAGTTAATTGTACCCATGGAAGGAGTAAACTTTACCCGTCATTGAATAATTCAATAATGAAAACTCGTCGTGAGGCATTATCTGTGGCCTACATCTTGCAATATCATTTTCTGAGTAAATATTAATCTTTGATAAGCATCTGAGTTACTCAGTTGCAATCGTATATACTGATGGGGTTTTGATTTTTCAGTGCGTCGAACTTCGCTTCGACTGCGCGTTGGCATAGTCTCAACATCGCTTGCGAAATGCAGGGTTTGAAAGTACCAACGTACTTTCAAATCGTATCGAAGTCTCAACGCTCGTTCTCATACTTGAAAACCAAAGTTGCTTCACAATATTATGAAATAATATCTCTTCTTTCTCCCTTACCTGAGGTAAAGGTAACTGACATCGTTTCAAAAATGGAACGATTAGAGTCAGGGCCTATAAGCCTTGCCTTGAGCGTCAGGTCGGTTTTCCATTTCAAGCCTTCAAGTGCGTCTTTCAACTTCCCTAGATTTTTTTCTGGAATTTCAATCATGAAGTTGATGAGCAGATCACTGAACATTTAAAAAATCTAAAATTTCACCACCTAGATTTTGCAAGCATTTTCTACACAACTCGATGATTTGGTTTCTCTCACCATAAGCATAGACAAAAAGTTTGAAATTATTCGTAGTTGTATCATCTATAGAGATTGTCATGGATTGATATACCACAATTTTTGCGATTTCCTTTTTATCTTTTTAATAAAAAATTTATGGGCAAATAAGACTCATTGGTGAGTAAGAAAAGAACATGGCATCAATCTATCCATGTGAATGAGTCAATGGTAATGGCGCGATTCTTGCAGACTAAAAAATTTGATGGAATCGATAACGTTATCCATCGTAAAGACAACGCCGCTAAAAAAAAGTAAGGAGTTCCCATGAATGATTTTGTGGTATGGCTAGATTCTAAAAATGCTCATGTTTTTTCCTTAAAGAGTACAGGGGTGGAAAAATCCATTGTTAGCAAGAGCGATTTCGATCATCATACACGTCACAAAAATGATCGGCACACAGATAGTAACGCTGATCACTATTATCATGAGTTAGCAGATAAACTTAAAGATGCAGATACGATATTGCTTATGGGTGCTGGACTCGCCAAAAACCATTTCCAAGATCACTTAATTTCTCACCACGCCCATACCCTTGCCAAAAAAATTATTGGAATGGAGCCGATGGAAAGTTTTGAACATGCATCCGAAAAACAAATGATAGCTAACGCGCGAGATTTTTTTCAAGGCAACCATTTAGATATTGAATTTAATGAAGTGCACTAGTGCCTTATTTTCTATTCAAATTTCTGTTTTGATTATGTTGTGTGTGTGTTGCTTTTCCTCTTCTGTGCTAGCACAAACTAAATTGATTACCTTGCAAGAAAGTTTTCAATTGGCCCTCGAAAGGAGCACGAGTCTTGCCATTACTAATGATCAAATTGATCTAACCGATGCGCAAATTAAACAAGCGCGCGCAGGATATTTTCCCGTCTTGTCGCTCCAAGCATCGACCACAAGGCAGGCGGAGTCCACAAATCCACTAGCAAAAAATCTTTCTGCCACCTCGCTAACAACGACCAATATCAACATAAGTCAAAATCTTTTTCAAGGATTTCGAGATCTAAATATCATCAATCAACGCACCCATTTGAAGGCCGGATATGAGTGGGCCAAAAAACAGGCGAAGCAACAACTCTACCAAGATGTGGCCCAGGCCTTCTACTCACTACTCATTTTTCAATCCGACATTTTGTTATATAAAGAACAAATCTTAACGACCCAAAAACGAAAACAAGAATTGAGTGCGGCAAAAAAAAGTGGTAGAGCTCGCGACTCAGATATTTTAATTTCCAAATCCATGATTGCCTCAATCGATGCTGCCGTCGCTCGTACCGAAGGGCAAATGGTGACTTACCAAGAGGCCTTCACTTTTTTAACGGGTCTAACCAAAACGACAAAATTAGTCGATCAAACAAAACTTCCTAGAGAATTTAAGAGTGAAGATTTTTGGCTTGAAAATTCGCAGAAGCGCCCCGACGTGCAGCAATCAAAAAGCAATCTACTTGCAGCAGAAGACGCGATTAAAACAGCTCAAGCGGGATTTTATCCCACACTAGGTTTAAGTGCGAATTACTATTTATCTAGGCCCACAGGAATTTTTAATGGAGTCGATTGGGATGTGGGAATTGTGATTAGCTTTCCCTTTTTTTCGGGAGGCCTAACTAAAGCTCAAGTAAGTGAGGCCACCGTAGTTCATCACACAAGAGAATTAAATTTGCGTTTAACTCAAGAACTCGCCACTCAAACAATTAAGACCATGATGGGTACTGTGACCTCTGATTTTGAGCAACTCGCAAAATTTAAAAACGCAGCAAATTTAACTCACCAAAGTTATGAACTTGTTCATCGGGACAATCATTTAGGAGTGGCGACCAATAGTGATGTTTTAATGGCCTTGCAAAATTGGCAAGAATCCAAGCGAAATCTTGAGCGAACTCGCATCACCACTGTTTACGACTACGTTAGACTTTTAGTTGAAACTTCAAAAATGGAATTTGAACATGAATAAAAAGTTTGGAATTTTAAGCGTGGTTTTTTTGGCCGTTTGTATTATTGGTTTTCTATGGTTTAAAAAAAATCAAAAGACCACTTCCCATAGCGAACGAATCAAACGTGGAACAATTGTGGAATCGGTGTACGGGATTGGGGCGCTTACCGCAGAAAAAAGTTTATCAATTAAAAGTGGAGTGACGTCTACGATTCACCGCCTTTATGTAAAAGAAGGTGAGATTGTGAAAAAAGGGGCCCTACTTGTTGACCTCGAAGGCATTGGGGAATTTAGAGCGCCCTTCTCGGGTACAATAGTTTCTACTCCCTTCAAGGAGGGCGAAACCGTTTATGCGCAAACGAGTGTCGTCACCTTAGTTGATCCTACGGACACATATCTTCTTGTCACACTCGAGCAACAAGGGGCCCTTAGTCTTAGGCCCAATCTTCCAGTGAAAATTAGTTTTGATGGACTTCGCGGACAAGTTTTTGATGGAATGGTGGAATCTATTTTTTCCAATGGAGTGGATTTTCTTTCGCGCATTTCTTTTAAAAGTTTGCCTAAATTTATTTTGCCTGGCATGACGGCCGACGTTGCGATCATTTTGCAAGAGAAAAAAGATGTGTTGCTCATTCCTGTTGCTTCTCTTGAATTGAAAGAAGCTGTCTTAAAAAGAAACGGCAAGACCATTCGTATCCCGGTTAAGCTAGGACTCGTCGACGGAGCCTATGCGGAAGTCATCGAAGGAGATGTGCAAGTGGGAGATGAAGCAGTTTTAAATCAAAATAGTAAAAAGAAGAACATGAAATGATTTCCATGGTTTCATTAGCGATACGTTATCTTTTTTCAAGAAAGCGCCAATCGCTCTTTACTTTGCTTGGAATTTTTTTAGGCGCCGGTGGTTTTGTCGTCATTTCAGGATTTTTTTTAGGATTTAGATTTTTTTTCATCGATAATCTCGTCAATAACAGTGCCCATATTTTTATTCAAGCGAGACAAGAATTTTTAGAACCCCATAGCTTAGATGAATCATTTTTCAAAAATGAAACGAAGCACGTTTTTTGGAAATCCATTCCCGCGGGAGAAAAAGATTATCACCGAATTGAAAGTCCGCAAGGATGGTATGAGCGTCTTGATTCTGATCCCAAGATTGAGGCCTATTCACCACAGCTTGTTGTTCCCGCCTTATTTTCTAAAGGAGGATCACCGATTGCTGCAGGATTTACTGGATGTCTCCCGGAGAAGCAAGCGCGCGTGAATACGGTGGCCGCGAATATGGTGGAAGGAAAATTTTCAGATATTGGAGGCGGAGGAAATAGAATCATCGTCGGGCAAGAATTGCTAAAACGTTTGGGCGCAAAAATTTTTGAAAACGTGATGGTCACGGTGGGAGTCGGAAAACAAACGCCGTTTCAAATCGTGGGAACATTTGATAGTGGAAATAAAAGATCAGATCTTCAGGCCTATGGTCCGCTCGCAGATGTGCAAAGGGCAAACCACACTTTGAATCTCATTAATGAAATTGATGTTCGCTTATTTGACTATGAACAATCATCCACTAAGGCCACAACATGGTCGGCCCTTTCAAGTGAGACAATTGAAAGTTGGGATCAACGCAATTCAAGTATTTTTACCATGTTTGCGCTGCAAGCGATGATGAGAAATATTATTGTTTTTGTGATCATGCTGGTAGCTGGTTTTGGAATTTACAATGTGCTCATGATGACAGTGAGTCAAAAAATGAAAGACATCGCGATTCTTCAAGCAATGGGTTATGAGTCTTGGGAAATAAGATTACTTTTTCTTTTTCAAGGATTTCTTTTAGGAGTAGTTGGTGCCCTCTTAGGATTGATCGCGGGATTTTTTATATGTCAATATTTGCAAACCCTTCCTTTTGGCGGAAGGCCTGGCGCAACTAGGCCTCCGGGACATTTAACCATCGAACTCACCATGGGTATCTACTTGCAGGCCTCCTTGTTATCTATGATGTCGGCACTCATCGCAAGTTATTTGCCCGCGCGAGCGGCAGCGAAATTTACACCCATTGAAATTATTCGAGGAGGGGCGGTGTAATGTCAATTGTTGCCAAGGATGTGGGAAAAAAAATTGGTGATCCCCCCACCCAAATACTAACTAGTATCAATTTTGAAATTCCTGATGGACAGTTTCTTTCACTCACTGGTCACTCCGGCTCAGGAAAAAGCACACTTCTTTATTTGCTCAGTGGGCTCGACTGTGTCTCGAGTGGTTCCGTCATTGTTGATCAGGTGGATTTAAGCAGAATGAAAAAAAAAGAAGTGGCCCATTTCCGAAATGAAAAAATTGGTTTTGTTTTTCAATTTAATTATTTAATTGCTGAACTTAGTGTTTTAGAAAATGTTCTTTTACCTGCGAAAAAATATGGACAAGAAAAAAACCGCTTAGAGCTTGCGAAGTCTATTTTAGAAAAAGTGGGATTGATTGAAAAATTAAACCGACTTCCCAGACAATTATCGGGAGGAGAAGAACAACGAGTCGCGATCGCCAGGTCACTGGTCATGGGCCCCAAATATTTATTTGCCGATGAGCCGACTGGATCTCTCGATACGGGTAATGGCGAGATAGTAATGAAAATGTTGAAAGAAGTTCATGAACAAAAAGGAACAACCGTTATCTTAGTAACTCATGAGCCTGATTATGCAAGGCGGGCCCAGCGCCAAGTAAGTCTTGCTGATGGAAGAATAATTTCTGATAGTGGTCCGTCACTTGAACTTTCATTGCCCGTTTGAATTTGTGTATCAACGTCTTCTAAGGTTTGGGCATAATTTTTTTATCTTTCATCGATCTAATATAGGCGATCACATCATCCACTTGCTTTGAGTTAAGAACATCCACAAAGGAAGGCATTTTGCTCATGAGGCGAAAGGAGCTAGAATTTTGGATAAACTGATGAAGAATTTTTCCATCCCAGTATTCCGTTATATTTTTAGGAATATTTAATTCTGGGCCAATTTCACCACCCTCTAAATTTATGGAATGACATTTCATACACAGGGATTGATATAATTTAAAGCCTCTTAATATTTGGGGAGTTGAATTCTTATCAGGAAATATTCTGGGATATTTTTCTTTAAAGCTAACCAACTCAATGGACGTGAGTTGATAGGCCCATGGAACGTCTTCAGAAATTTTTGAATGAGGATCCGGCCACACAAGATAAAAAGGGCCAGGGTCAAGTTTTTCTTTGCCTTGATTGACTAATTCAAAAGCTTTTCCATCCTTCTCACTAAAAGTGACGATCGCATCACGTTCATTTAATACCTTTAAAGAAATGGACGGTGCGTATCCATCTAAGGAAGTAAAAATGATTTCGTCTACATTTTTAGGGATTTCCCCTAACAGTGCTAGCAAACTTTTCAGTTTAAAGCCCACAAAAGATTTTTGCTTTTTGTAGACGTGATCATAGAGCGTGACGTCGATAGGGGGCAGTATTTTTTTTAGTTCAGAGAGAGTCAGTACTTTTTTTTGATTATAAGTTGTGAGTGTAATGGATGACTCACTGGCATTGGTGTGAAGTGGAGTCGAAATAAATGTTAAGAGAAGCACGGAGTAAATGAAATTTTTTATCATAAAATTTTTTGTTTCCTAATCGTTTGAATAAGATTCTCTATTGAATTAACATTGGGTGAAGTTTAGTAATTCATGTGGTATCGAAATATGTCAATAAAAATAAAAAACCTCATTGCAGATACGGGTTGGAATAAACTTAGTGAACTTAATTTAGATTCATTAAATTCACCCAATCCATTTTTATCCTACTCTTTCTTTCAATCATTAGAAGAAGCTCAGTGCATTGGAGAAAATTCAGGTTGGCAACCACTCTATATCGAGGATGAAGGGAAGTCTCTGCTCTTTAGTTTTATTAAAAATCAAAGCTATGGGGAGTACATTTTTGATTGGGCCTGGGCAGATTTTTATCATAGGCACCATGTTCCTTATTACCCAAAATTAACATCCATGATTCCTTTTACTTCGGTTACTACAGAACATTTTTTAGGAGATTGGTCGCAGAAGGTCATGGAAGAATATGAAAAAATTTATCACGAAAATAAATTTTCCTCTTCACACTTTTTGTTTTTGCAAGAAAAGGAAATCTCTTTTTTCAAGACGTATGATTATTTAATTAGGGATAGCTATCAATATCACTTTCATAATGAAGGATATCAAGATTTCGAAGATTTTCTCGCGCATCTTAAAAATAAAAAGGCCAAACAAATTCGTAAAGAGCGCCTCTTTGATGAAAATATAGAAATTAGTCAATTTACGGGCGACAACTTAAATCAGGAACACGCGAGCTCTATGTTTCAATTTTACATGTCTACGCTAGAGAACAAAAATGCCATTCCTTATTTAAACAAGGAATTTTTTCTCTTGGTTTTTGATAAATTAAAGAAAAATATTTTATATTGTCAGGCGACAAAACATGGAAGTCCCATTGGAGGAGCGCTCTATTTTTTCAACTCTCATCGACTTTATGGCCGCTATTGGGGGGCCAGTGAAGATGTACCCAATCTTCATTTCGAATTATGTTATTATCAAGGAATCGATTTTTGTCTTAAGCAAAAGATTTTCATTTTTGAGGCCGGTGCGCAAGGAGAACATAAAATTGCTAGGGGATTTAGGCCCGTCAAAACCTATAGTGCTCATAAATTTAAAAATTTAGAATTCCACCGAGTCATAAAAAATTATATAGAGAAAGAACGATTACAAATTGACCAAATTTTAATTGAATTAAGTAGTGGTCTGCCTTTCAAAAATTTAGAAACTTAAGTTACTTGGACCTACAGTACCAGTTGCCCATGTGAACAAATGTTGCACATAATTTCATTTGCATGAAGCTTGTGCGATACTAAGCGAAATAAGAGGCAAAAAATGAAAATACTTGTGACAGGAATTACGGGTTTAGTGGGAAAAGAATTGGGAAAAAAATTAGTCACCTCTGGTCATGAAATTGTCGCTATCACTCGCGATAAATATAAAGCGGCCATGCAACTTCCGTTTCCTTGCCAAATTGTTGAGTGGGATGTGGAAAAAAATGAATTCCCATCTGAAGCACTTCAAGGAGTCAATACCGTCATTCACCTTGCAGGAGAGTCAGTCGGCGCAGGACGATGGAGCGAAAAAAGAAAACAAGAAATTTTAGAATCCCGCCAATTAGGAACCAAGAAATTAGCGGCCGCCGTTGAAAAATATGTTCAATCTGTAGGCGGAAAAAATTTAAAAACATTCATTAGTGCCTCGGCGATCGGGATCTACGGAAATTGTGGTGATCAAGAAGTCGATGAGACGACGGATCCAGGAATTGGTTTCTTGGCGGAAGTTGTAAAAGAGTGGGAAAAACCCATAAAAGAATTGGTTTCAAAACCGATACGAACAGTCAGCTTAAGAATTGGAATCGTGTTAAGTCGCCAGGGCGGTGCTTTAGAAAAAATGCTCCCACTTTTTACCTTAGGTTTTGGCGGAGTCGCAGGAAATGGACATCAGTGGATGAGTTGGATTCACATGGATGACTTAGTCGACATTTTCGTCCATTCCATCACAAGTGAAAGTGTGTCCGGAGTCTATAATGCGGTGGCGCCCACGCCTTCGACCAACCGAGATTTTAGTGCCACCCTTGCCGCTTCACTATTGAAGCGACTTTTTCTTCCAGCTCCTAGTTTCGCCTTAAAATTGGGTTTAGGCGAAATGTCTACTTTGGTTTTGGAAGGACAAAAAGTATCAAGTAAAAAAATAGCGTCTACCGGATTTCAATTTCACTACCCAACTTTAGACGTCGCCCTTAAAGAAATTTGCGCTCCTTTGGCGAATGGTGATCATGAGATATTGGCCGAGCAATGGATTCCGCAAAAACCTGAAGAAGTATTTCCTTTCTTTAGTGATGAAAAAAATCTCGAAACCCTAACACCGGCCTATTTAAATTTTAAAGTTTTAAAAAAATCAACTCCGAAATTGGAATCCGGTACATTAATTGATTACGGCCTGAGCTTGCATGGCATTCCTTTAAAATGGAGAAGTCTTATTGAACTGTGGGATCCGAACTCAAAATTTGTGGATACCCAACTCAAAGGGCCTTATAAGAAATGGTATCATACCCATTATTTTGTTCCGTTTGCGGGAGGAACTTTGCTTCGCGATGTTGTTCACTACCGTGTTCCATTGGGATTTTTAGGCAATCTCTTTGCTTTGCCAAAAATCAAAAGTGACATCAAAAAAATTTTTAATTACAGGCGAAAAATGATCACAGATTTATTTTATTTAAGAGGTGTAAAATGATTACTTATCCTATTTCTTTTTTTTCAGAAAGCAAGATGACTCCAGGAATTATGTTGCCATGGAATACTGAGGCGTCTGGCATCAAGACAACGTGTGCAGTCCCAAAAGAATTTGAAGGAAGCTCTGATGGGTTTTCACCGGAGGATTTTTTTGCGCTGGCTCTGCAAAATTGTTTTATGGCCACCTTTAAAGTTTTTGCTGAGCACTCCAAATTAGAATTTAAGTCGGTGGATGTTCGTGCAGAATTAGTTGTTGATTTAGATGACACGACAAAACGTCCCGTGATGAAACAGTTGAAGCTTTCCATTGACTTAAGTGGGGCATCCGATGAGACCAAGGCCGGACGAATAATTAAAAAAACATTGGAGAATGGTTTTATTTTACAATCCATTAAAACCCAGATAATTCACGAAATAAAATTTTCTTGAAGATAAAAATTTTTTTTCTTTTTTCTATTTTAGTTTTGGGAGGGATGGCGCACTTAATAAATCCAGAAATGTTTTTGCCCATCCTTTTTCCCTT
>JARXAH010000025.1 GCA_029865945.1 Bacteriovoracaceae bacterium
TGCAGAAAAAACTTGGAATAAACTCCGAGGGTATGAAAGATTAGCTGAAGTTATTGACTTAAGATGGAAATTTGTTAATGGTATCAGGACTGAAGCGCAAGCCGCTTAACTTTTCCAAACACATCTTTTGAACATATCTCGTTTCTCTAAAATCGATCGATAACTTAAGTCATATTCAACTCTTCTTTGCATTAAACTTTTGGGTGAGAAATCAGATAAAATAGATAATGAATTGATATTTGAGGGGAACATTAAAATCATGTTCTTGTTGTATTGGTCAAGGTTAGAAATTCTATTTGTCCAAATTGCAAAGGCCGTTGCTAACCTTTCTTTAAGTTTTTCTAAGCCCGGATCGTTGGTTAACTCAGTGAAGCTGCATTGTTTTGCTACGGATATATTGCACATTTCATTTGCAAAAGAATTTCTCAAGAAAACACATAAAACAATAAGGAAAAATTTTCCTGGGTATATTTTGGATAAGGCCAGCAAGGCCTGCAGAAATTTATGTTTGTACATCGATTCCCTTCAGAAAGAATTACACTTCATAGGTCTCCGTACATAACCTTTGAGGAATAGATCAACTAAATTCTCAACACTTGTTTTTAATTTTAGAATAGGAGCATTGCCAATTCAATCGAAGCATTTTCTTCCTGTATATACTAATGCAGTACCGGTCTAATTAGTGATTGATGAAATTTGCAAGAAAGCTGTAATTACTACTTTCCTCAAGACTTGTTGATACGCTGATAGCTGGCAAAAAAGTTTCACTAATTGTTATTGCCGTACTCTGACTTGCTACAGCAACGACCTTGCCAGTTTCTTTTAGAATGACAGGCGAACCTGAATCGTTAGATGCAATAGAGGAAAATCCTTCTTTATTTACAGAATTTTTAGACGGACCGATTCCAAAAATATACGCGCCAAGTTTTAAATATTTAGATTCCCCTTTAGCGCGGCCATATATTTTATTTTCCATATCAATTTTTCCTGCACCAAAGTAAACAATCGTTCCCCAAGTAGGAATTTTTTCACTACTAATTTGGAAATTCCCCTCATAGAGTTCGTTTTTTGAAACTTTGATTATCGCCAAGTCGTGAGTGGCAAGGCCTTTTTCGTATTTTGGGTGAGAAATATATTCTAATGCTTGTATACCCAATTTCTTCTCGCCAACGGTGACAATATTTGTCAATTTACTTTTGCTCCCATCTTTCCATGAATAGAGGCAATGAGCAGAAGTAACAATCAAAGTTTTTTTTATGAAAAAACCACTACAAACGGAGTCTCCATCATCGAACTCCAGCCTCACAAGGTCTGAGATGCCATGAAGAGTTTGACCATTAATAATGGCAAGTACATTCGAAACTTTAATAAAACATATAAAAATAATAAATAGGAAGCGCTCCATAAATCCATACTAGCAAAAAATATATAAAATAGAAAAATGATCACTAATCTCTGAAAGTGCAAACATGTCGTTAAAGAATTATTTCTTAATTAAATCTTGTGATTTCTTTTTTATTTTTGGTTTATTAATTCTAAAGCGTTGTAGAGAGGATCTAAACGTTTTTTTATGTCATTCGCACCCAGTATATCAAAATACTTTCTCGTTATTGTATCGGAATTGAGTGGCAATCCCCCTTGTCTTGCAACATCGACAATATCATAAATCATTTGTTCGTAAGATACTCCATTCTTCGCAGCAAACATAAATGCTTGATAAATGATTTTTGCTACTTCGTTACTTTTTTCAACTTCATTATTATTCTTAAAGCTCAAGTATTGATCATAAGCATGATCAGCATTGATACCTTTATCACCCGAATTAAGGTCGTAATTTCTGTTGTCATGAAAATCACCTCCGTAACCTTCAATGTATTCATAGAAATTTCCGCTGTCTAAAACATCATTTTTGAATTTTTCAAATGGAATGGTAATATTTCTTTTCCATAAATCCATGGACTTTTGATTGGGAAATACGATCGCTTCGCTCACCATGTCTGCTAGGCCCAAAAATAGTTTTTCGGAGTATTCAATTTTTTTTAGTTCAAGATCCTCTATTAATTGTTGAAGATAGTGGTAGAATTTTTTCCAGTGAGCTAAGTTTTCTGGGTGCAAATAAAAATCGATTAAATGATAAAAATCGTGAGCTCGGAGTGTACCAGAAGAATAAGGAATCACGTTTAGCTTACTAATCAGGTAAACCCATGTTTGAAGTGATACTTGTTCGGATTTATAAGCGCCTTCCTCAATTTCTTTCCAATCTTCAAAATCAACAACATTATGAACAATTCCTCCTTGATTCTCCGTGACAAAATCTGCTGGACTGTAAATGTTTTCGTTGCCTTCAAAAACAGGTTTTAAGCTACCCACATAGTAGGGCCGCAATTCGTAATCTTTGATCTTAATTTCAAGATCAGTAATAAATCGCCATACCTTTTCTTTAGAAAATTCTAAAATCAAATCACCAGAGGCAACCTTCTGGGCAAATTCAGGATCATTAAAATGAATTTCACTAATGTCCATGAGCAAATTAATGAGATGCGGTTTTTTTAGTAATGTCATTCTTTTCACAAAATGTTTTGTTTGGGCAATCTCAGGTTTTCTTAACGAAGATCCTGGGTAATCACGTTTTAAGAGTTTGCTTATTTTTATACTCAATTCATCTAGTTTGAGTATGAGTGGATAAAATTCTAAGAAAAGATACTTACATTTTACATTCATACCAGTTACGTCAGCGGATGCCCTGTGAGGCATAAAACAAATTGTGATTGAAGACATAATGATGTTGATTATGATGATGAGAAATTTAAATTTCATGAACATGGCCCTCTCTTCATCTATTAAAACACGCACCCTCAATTTTTACATCTTTAGAAATTATTTCCAGCAAGAAAACAGAAACGATCAACTTTTTTTTCATTGAGATGCATTCATAAAGATTGAAATTTTTGATCCAATAACAAGGGGCCATTGCAGCGAAGGAAAGCGGCGGGAGCGTTTGTTATGGTGCAACTCACGGACTCATCTACAAATGCGTTATTGATAGTTATTGATTGTTTTTGATAGCATTCGAAATTAAATCGAATAGACAATCATTAGCACTTACGGTACGAATGGAAACTTAAAAAATTCTAAAAAAGGAGAATTAAAGTGAAAGTATTAATTTTTATTATTGCCTCTATCTCTTCGGTCGCTTTCGCAGATTATAGTTGTAAATTTAATTTAACTAAGAACGGAGAAGTTGTCGCTTCGTATGAAAATTCCCTTAGGCCTCGTAGTTACTACCAACGTGTCGTTGGATTTCAAAATATGCAAAACTACGACCTCGTAGAAAAAGTTGATGTCAAAGTAGAATCTGGTTTTGTTGTTGCCACCAGGAATGGCCTAGTCTTTGGAGTAAAAATTGATTCTGAAAAAAGAGTAAAGAGATCGAAAGCAACTTTTACAGTAAACCGAAGAGTTGATTCCTTTAGTGATTTCGCCCAGGACTATGCTTCCATTCATGAGTTAGTTGCACGAGGAGTCAACGATCTAGCTCCAAAAAACGTAGTTTCCTTTGAGCAATTAGCAGAAATATCTGTAGCGGGGGTAGGACAATCTGGTAAACAAATCGAGGAATATTTTGCTACCGCAGAATGTAAATCCATTTAAATTATTTTAGTAAACGATTTATTTTAAGATAGATAAGGACGGCGGCAATAGATCGTCGTCCCTTATTTTGCTTGTCTATTGCTAATCATTTGCTAGTTTCAAATTTGATTAATTACTACCTTCAAGCTTAACAACACATCTTTTGACTTTTGGAAAAGGAAAAATGTAATGCTCCTTGAGGTAAACTCTTTTACAGATGCTGTAACCAGCTTCGATACATTTTTTTTCAGCTTTGTCCGTTGCAATTGAAACGCAGAGATCACCTGAAAAGTCTCCTGTTCCAGGTCGTGGATGAATGATGGCAGCACCCCTAAAGATTCTCCTCTCAACTTCGTCTTCAGTGGATTGACCAGAAGAGGATAAAAAAACTAAAAACAAAAATAAATACTTCATAAATCTTCTCACTTGATATTTTAACAATTACATAGGTCGGTCTTGCATGCTACCAAAATTTAAGCTTTTGAAAAAAATACAGCTTATAAATTTTAAGGCGAGAAAATCATGAAGTTTTTATCAATTTTTATTTTTAAGGGGAGCGAAATTTAAGATGCGCCTAGGTTCCTCCATACTTACAAAAAATGATTAGTGATCATGAAATCTAATTGCAGTTTTGATATTAAGCTTTATTTTTAGCAAAAAAGTTTGTCCTTTAAAAAGGCAACTAAGAAGTTTTTAGAAAATTCAAAAATCTCAAAAATCTCAAAAGTAACAAAAATGCGCCTTCCACTGAATCTTGCAAATCGTTTTCATCATCCGCACCTGAGATTAAGGTTATACCAAATCTAGAGAACAGCCTTCATCGTTTTCAGGGCCCGGTATTACACGACAACACACGACACTTTGTCGTGCTGGCCATTGCGCTTTTCCACCTTTGGAGGTTATAAAACACTCGATGAAAGATAAATTTCCACCTTCCTATTTTCGCGATTACTTGACGGAAGAACTAGAAAAGCGTTCTACCAATAATCCTAAATATTCCTTACGTGCATTTGCGAGAGACTTAAAAATTTCGCCGCAACGTTTGTCTGATCTCATAAGAGGCCGCTATGGCCTTTCAGGTGCCCAGGCCAAATTGATTGCAGAAGGTCTCTGCCTATCTTCTGAAGAACAAAGAAGATTTATAAGTTCTGCTGAAATGTTACACGCTAGAAGTGAGTTGAAGAGGAGAAAGGCACGGCAGGAATTTCAACAATCAAGTAAACCCGTTTCCTCGCTGACGCTTGATGCTTTTAAAATTATTTCAGATTGGTACCACTATGCCATCTTAGAACTTACTTATACCAAAGACTTTAATTCGGATGCAAGCTGGATTGCTAGCTGCTTAGAGATCTCAAAATTTACGGCCGAGAAAGCGATCGAGCGTTTAAAGCGTTTGGATCTACTAGTTATCAATAAAAATGGAGCATTGAAGTGTACTAGTGAGTTCGTGGCAACACCAACTGGGATACCGAGCAATTCTTTAAGAAAATTTCACAAACAGCTTTTAGAAAAAGCAATCAATGCTATTGATGTGCAGACGGTTGGTGAAAGAGACTTTGGTTCAACGATCATGGCCATTGATCAGTCATGTCTTGATGATGCAAAACAAGATTTAAAAAAATTTAGACACGAATTTATGAAAAAATATGGAGCGGCCCAACATCCAACAGATGTTTACTGCTTGGGAGTGCAATTTTTTAGATTACAAAACAAAACGGAGATACCATGAAAAATGCAAAAATTAAATTTTTAATCTTGTTGTTAGGTATGGGATTTGCCCTCTGGTGTAACAAATTACTTGCCGGAGTAAAAGATGGAGGAAAAGATGGCGGAAATGGGGGAGATGCGGTTGTTTGCTTCACTAAAGTTTCTATCGCTAATCAGGTTAAAGACATCATTGATTCAAATACTAATGTATCCATTGAAAGAAAAAAAGATCCCTTAGGAAATGTACTTGATAACGAAATTTTAAGTGTCGATTTTCTGGATTTGTACGATCTCAAAAATACCAATAATCCTTTGTCTTCGGAAGGGCCAAAGTTGTTAGAATTGAACGGAAGAAATCTCGCTGATTCATTAGACTTTATTTTAAATGAGTTATCGAAAAGAACTCAAGTGGGTGACGAGTTGATTAAAATAAAAAATGAAAACTTAAGAGCCTACATTCCGCAGTTGAACTGGGTGTGACTCGTAGGCTAACTGCCTAATTTTAATGATTTATTTTTTGTAAATCCCGCACCAAGGTGCTGAGTCAGCTCCTTCTTTTAGCAATTTATCAATTTTCTTTTGCAATCGCT
>JARXAH010000061.1 GCA_029865945.1 Bacteriovoracaceae bacterium
GAAGCGAACGACCGGCCGATTTGTTTTTCACATAGTCCCAGAGAAATTAGAAGAGTGTTTAGGGCCTGAGCGCTTTCATACGGATAAGAGCGAAAAAACTCAACAGCCAGGAATCGTTACTGGACTTGCTTGGACGGCCTACGGCGGCGATATCTTGCAAGTGGAATGTATTCCGCTCGATGGTAAAGGACTAAAAATTACCGGCCAACTAGGCGACGTGATGAACGAGTCAGTCAATATCGCATTTAGCTATGTTAGGTCTCTTTTGCAACTCGATATGAAGAAATCTCAGAAGAAGGATAAGGAAGTAGCAGCAACCACTTCAAAGAAAACTTCTAAAGCAGATGAGAAAAAATCGAAAAAAGAATTGGCCAATGAAGCTCTCCAAGAACAGCAGCAACTTCAACAGATGCAACCTAAGCATCAAGATGATTACTTGGCCGCCCATGAAATCCATTTGCACATTCCAGCTGGCGCCACACCGAAAGATGGGCCAAGTGCAGGGATCACCATGGCGCTTGCCTTCCACAGTTTGGCGAATAAAAAGAAAATTAGAAGTTCACTCGCGATGACCGGAGAGTTGAGTTTGGCCGGAAAAGTATTGCCAGTGGGCGGTATAAAAGAAAAAGTTTTAGCAGCGAAACGTGCGGGAATTAAAGAAATTATTTTGCCATTTGAGAATCAAAAAGATTTAAAAGAAGTTCCAGAGCGTCACCGCAAAGGGCTAAAATTTTATTCCGTGAAACATTTTGAAGATGTACTTAAGATAGCCTACAAACGAGGCGAGTAGGTATGTCTTGGGTGTCTTGAGTCGGGAAATCCTTGCATCGCTTGATTTGCCGACTCAGACTTTCAAATACATAAATGAAGTGAACAGAGATGACGAAAAAGACTAAAACTCTTCGGAATCGTATTCGCTCTTAAGTTTATGCTTCACTTTTCCAGCAGCAATTTCTCTAAGCGCAGTAACTACTTCTTTATTTTTTGATTTAACTCGGGAATAGTCACCTTCACGAAGGAGTCGAACTCTCTTGGAACATAAATGGACTAATTCATAGCGATTTTCTACATTATCAAGACAGTCTTCAATCGTTACACGCGCCATAAGATATCCTTTATTGGTTTAATCCCTCAATCTAAGATTACTAGGGAAAAAAGTCAACCAAACTCACTTTTTTATAGGATTTTACTCGGTTTACTTAAGGGTTTTGGATCATGACTTTTGCAAAAGCAAACTCCTATTTTAAAAAAGGGGTATTTTGTGAGAGTTGCGATTGTCTCTGTTTGTCAAAAAATTTGCCAAGGCCCTAAAATGATTGCCCAGTTTCATTTTATTGGCCATTGGAATGGTACAAAACTTAAAGGGGTTAAAATCGATAGGCTTACGTCTTTGGATGGCGAAAAATTTATACCTGGAGAAGGGTATTTACTTTATGTGGAAGCAGTTACTATTGATCATTCTATTCTTTATTCTAAACTGATTTATAGCAAAAAATTATGCGAGGTATATTGTGTCTAAAAATAAAATGGATAGGGAAAAAGTAAAGTCGCAACTTAGTCCGGTTGAATATGAAGTGATGTGCAATGAGGCAACAGAGCCTCCCTTTCAAAATGAATATTGGAATTTTAAAGGAGTGGGAATTTATGTGGATAAGATAACTGGAGACCCACTTTTTGCTTCAACTGATAAATTTGACTCTGGTAGTGGGTGGCCGTCATTTGTTCGGGCGCTGGGAAGCGGTTCCATTATTGAAACGATTGATCACTCCCACGGAATGAAGCGAGTGGAAGTCAAATCAAAATATTCCAATGGACACCTAGGACACCTGTTCGATGATGGCCCAAAGGAATTGGGTGGTCTTCGTTATTGCATTAATTCTGCTTCCTTGAGATTTGTTGGTGTTGAAAATCTAGTTCAAGAAGGCCTTCAAAATTATCTATCACTTTTTAAAAATGAGCTCAAAGGAATAAATTGGGCACTGATGGGCGGCGGTTGTTTTTGGGGTGTCGAGGAATTATTAATTAAAGTGCCAGGAATTTTAGATGTAGAGGTGGGGTACGCGGGTGGAGAGTCCAAGCATCCAACATACGAGCAAGTAAAAAAAGGTGAAACAGGTCACGCAGAAGTTGTGCTTATCAAATATGATACGAAAACAATTTCTTATGCAGAGATCTTGGATCATTTTTATAAATTGCACGATCCCACTACCAAAAATAGACAAGAGGGCGATGTGGGTACGCAATATCGTTCGGTAATTTTTTTTAATGGGCAAAATGAAGAGACTGAGGCCTCCCAAGCCATTGATCGAGCACATAAGTCGGGTAGATGGAAAAATCCGATTGTGACAGAGGTTGTTCGGTGGGAGCGATACTGGAGAGCAGAGGATTACCATCAAGATTATTTACAAAAAAATCCCAAGGGGTACATGTGTCACTATTGGAGAAGTTGATTAATCCTTAACTTTAACGTCGACTTGATCGCCCACCATGAGAGCGTTCCCATCGAAATAGACATCGGTGTCGCCATTGAGCTTGGAAAATACCGCAATGGCATCTTCTTTCTCGGAATGAACCACACGTAGTTCTCCCACCTTAACTTTGAAAGTGACGGATTTTTCAGTGGAGAAGGGATTTTGTCTGGTCATGATGCGAAAGACACTCAGCTCTGTTCCGTTTTTGATACCTTGATTAGACCCAATGTTGACGTAAAAATTTTTTCGAATTTTTTCATTCTCAACGCCCATGGGTAAATCTTGGGCAACTGAGTAAATCATGTAACTGCGGGCGCTTGTAGGTTTTGAATAAAAAAATAACAAACTGTAGGTTAGGGAAAAAAAGAAAATAGGAAACCGATAGCTTTGCAAGAAGCGTTTCATGGCAGGATCCATCCTTTGGTTCGACCAATCTCTGAAATCTCTATCGCACAAAACGCAAAAAAACTTTAATGAAGGAGAAAAATTTTCCGAATTATTTCCAAATTATTTGGTCAGTTCCCAGTACTTTAGTCGGTTATAAAACATAGTGCTTGGACGATAATTGCGAATCTTTGGACTAAGCAAAAAGAAACCTCTAGACGTAAATAGGGGAATCCAAGGAAGATCTTCATAGACTTGAGCTGTGATTTGCTTAATGAGCTCATGGGCCTTATCTGGATCAGATTCTGAGGAAAGGGCCTCGTGCAAGCGGTCCACCTCCGAATTGGAATAATAAGCGACGTTAGATCCGGGTGGAAAATTTTTGGAGTAGAGTAATTGAGTTACATTTTCGGCCGCAGGATAGTCGAGTCCCCAAATATCTAAAAATAATTCTAGTTGTTCTTTCTTGGCCTTTTCTATGTAGGCCCCAAAACTATTCGCTACAATATTGAGATTAACTCCAATTTTTTTCCACTGAATTTGAAACCATTCCGCTTGCTGCCTAGCTTCTGCTGTTGTACTCCTAATGTCGTAGTTGAAGGAAGGAAGCCCTTTTCCTTCTGGGTAGCCAGCTTCAGCAAGTAATTTTTTTGCCTTTTCAAGATCATAAATTAATTCAGGCATGTCAGCGCCTTGGGATTTCAATATTGAAACGGGCATGATTCCTTTCGCTGGTATCCCCATCCCATGGGTAAATTTATTGATAAAATCCATTCGGTCCAAAGAGTAGGCCAACGCCTCTCTCAATTTTTTATTTTTCCCCAGGATCGGATGCTTCATATTAATTCCAACCCAAACTTGAGATAGCGATGTATTGAGTCTCAATTGGAAATTTTGCTTTTGGTATTCAGGTTTTAATTTATTATCACTATCTAGAACCGCGGCCATAAAATCCTTAGGTATTCCTGAGCCCAGCGTGTTGCCTTTTAAAAACTGAAACCAATTGGCCTGATCTTGCTTATAAACGTGATAGTGAATGCCGGCGTTAAGTGGTACTTTTTTTCCTGCAGAATCAGCAAATGTTCCACCAACATATTCTCCATCCGCTTCACTTTGCGCGGGAAAAAAATCTTCTCGGTAATCACCATTTTTTTTCAAAATAATTTCTAGCCCAGGATTATTAGTCGCCAACACATAGGGCCCTGTTCCTACGTCATCTTTATTTCTGAAATATTGTTCTTGCTCAGAGAGTGTCTCTGCAGGAATAGGAGCAAAAAACAACATACTTAAAACGTGGGCAAGTACAGGATAAGGCCTAGATAAAGAAATTTCTAAAGTGAGATCATCTGGAGTTTTGAGGCCTTCCATGGGAGTGGTTTGAATTTTTTTCCAATCATTGCCAACTGTTTTTTGCCACTCTTCTATTCCTTTAATCCTTCCATCAATTAAAAAAAGGCCAGGAGAAGCAGATGGGATGAAGGCAACTCGCTTAATGGCAAATTCAAAATCTTTGGAAGTGACCGCGCGCTTCTTACCTTGAAGCGCTGGATGAAGTGTGTGGTAAAAAATATTGGGTTTAAATTTTATAGTCGCCTTGAGTCCATCCTCTGAAAATACAGGTAAGTCGGCCGCAAGAAGAGGCACGACAATAAACTGGGTTTTTAAATAATGATACTGATAAGGCGCCTCATAAATTTGGGATAAGATTTCGTGAGATATCTGATCACCACTAAGAGCGGTGTCCCATTTTGAAGGGTCGTCTGGAAGGCCTAAGTGGAGGAGTTGATCACTTTTTTTTTCTTTCGTACAACTTGAGGTAAAAACCAGAGTCAAAAAAAGAAAAAAAAAATGTTTCATAGCTTGGAGATCTCCTCTTTGATTAATTTAATCAAAAGAGTTTGATCTTGCCCAGCACTGGTGCCTTGAAAACTTGCTCCTTTACCTCCGCCCTTAAAAACAACTTTTCCTTGAATGAGCTCCAAAACTTTTTTCCAATCAAAGGCCGACAAGTTTAATCCAGAGCGCAAGAAAAAGGAGAGCCGTTCATCTTCTTTTTTAAAGAGAAAGAGGAGATCCTCTTTGTGGCGATTCGCAAATTGATCGCTTAAAAAACGAAACTCTTTAACTTCGTAGGGACTCTCAATTTCAAAAAAATTGTACTTGCCCACTTTTTGGGAAGTTGAAAATAAATTTTCTACTTCTCCCACTTTAATTTTTTCTTCTAGGCCTTGAATGTGTTTTTCTTTTTTCTTGAGCTCTAACACCAATTCATTGGCCTTGGTCACACTTTGTTCACCAGGGAGTGAAAACAGTTGCTCAATATTTTTTAGCCAATCACTGCGTTTTCGCAAATAATTCCAAGCCGTTTCATTAGTGATCGCTTCTATTCGCCTGACACCTTGAGCAAGCGAGGTTTCAATAAAAATTTTAAAAGGACCGATGTCGGAAGTTGAATTCACGTGGGTTCCGCCGCAAAACTCCACTGAAAAATCTCCCATGGTAATCACGCGAACAACGTCTCCATATTTTTCTCCAAATAAGGCCATGGCGCCGCGATTTAAGGCCTCATCTTTTTTTAAAAGTTCCGTTTTTACGGGAAGAGATTTGGCCACTGCCTCGTTTACAAGATCTTCAATTTGACGTTGTTGATCCTCCGTAACCGCTTGCGGGTGTGTGAAATCAAAGCGCAATCTTTCCTCATTGACCAGTGATCCTGATTGTTTTACGTGTGGGCCCAATACTTTGATGAGTGCGGCCTGAAGAAGGTGAGTGGCGGAGTGGTTTTTGGTCGTGAGTGATCGCAATTTTTGATCGACCTCCAACTCATAACTATCTCCTACTTTGATTTCCGAATCGATGGGAGAGTCAGTTAAATGTAAAAATAAACCATCGACTGGTTTAATCGTATCAATAATGGAAATTTTTTTTCCGCTCTTTAAAGTAATCGTTCCCCGGTCTCCCACTTGACCACCACTTTCAGCATAGAACGGCGTCGTATCAAATATGAAACCACAAGAAGTTTCCGATTGATAAATATGAAGTACTTTGGATTTTGATAATAATTCCGTGTGACCAGTAAATTTTGTTTCGCCCAGTTTTTCTTTGATGGCATGTAAATTCTTTAGGTCATCGGCCGCCGGTTTAAATTGAGAAGATTTTTTGGACTTCAATTTTTGTTCACTCATTTTTTTATTAAAGGTGAGTACGTCAACTTCTAGGTTTTTTTCTTTGGCCATGAGCTCAGTTAAATCCAAGGGAAATCCAAAAGTATCGTAAAGTTTAAAAGCAACTTCTCCATCAAAGATTTTAGTCGATTGATTTTTTTGTAAGTATTCCTGAAACGTTTTTACCCCAAGCTGGAGCGTCTCTCTAAATTTATTTTCTTCACCTTGCAAGGTGTTTTCGGCAAGACTAGCATTGGCCTTATTTTGGGGATACTCAGATCCTAGCTCTTGAAATACTGAAGGCACGAGATGAGAGAGAAAATTTTCCTTAATCCCAAGTTCATTTCCAAAGCGAATCGCACGTCTAATAATTCTGCGCAATACGTAGCCGCGTCCTTCATTACTAGGTAAGCATCCATCGGTAATGATCATAGTTGAACTTCGAATGTGATCGGCAATCACTCGCATAGAAGATGCTGCCTTGGGGTTAGAATATTTTTGACCAGAAATTTTTTCTAATTCTTTAATGATCGATTGAAATAAATCAGAATCATAATTCCAATGGACTCCTTGCAGCGCGGCCGCAATGCGCTCTAACCCGGCACCCGTATCTACCGATGGTTTGGGAAGCTTAATCGTTCCTTGGGGATTTTTTTCATATTGCATGAAAACTAAATTCCAAATTTCAACAAAACGTTTTTCATCGACCAAGGGATCAGCTTTATTAAAAGGCATGCTAGAATAATTTTCCCCATGATCGTAGAAAATTTCCGAACATGGACCACACGGCCCAAACTCGCCCATTTCCCAAAAATTATCTTTGTCGCCTTTGTACAAAATTCGCTCCCTCGGAACGCCTTCTTGGTTGTGCCAAATATCGGCGGCCTCTTGATCGCTCTCATGAACGGTCACCAAGAGTTTCTCCTTAGGAATTTTGAATTCTTCGGTTAATAATTTCCACGCATAGTGGATCGCTTCTTTTTTGAAATAATCTCCAAAAGAAAAATTTCCCAACATTTCAAAAAAGGTGTGGTGCCTTGCCGTAAATCCCACATTATCTAAGTCATTGTGCTTTCCACCTGCGCGCACACATTTTTGAACCGTCACGGCGCGCTTATCTTTAGGGTGAGATTTCCCAGTAAAGTAATCTTTAAATTGATTCATCCCTGCGTTGGCAAATAATAAAGTGGGGTCATCATGAGGAATAAGGGATGAGGATTCCACCTTAAGATGTCCATGCTTAATAAAAAATTGGGAAAAACGATCACGAATCTCTGATGATTTCATAAAATAAAACCTAGCTTCACATTTAAAAATTAATAAGAAGATTTTTGAGTATTGTTTTGGATTTTAAACTTTTGGATGGAAAATGAACACGCAAAAAAACCTACAGGTAGGGCACGTCACCCTAACTGTAGGAATATTTTATAAGAGACTAATTATCCCATGGATTGGTAGTTCTTGGTCTTCTCGGACGGTTGGTTGGCCTTGGAGTTGCCGTCTGTCTAGGCCTTGGAGGCTTAGGTGTAACTGTGGGCAATGGTCTTGGAGGATTCTGAGTCGCGGTCGCGGTTGGAGTTGGCGTTGGGCGAGGAGGTTTTTGTGTCGCTGTTGCTGTAGGAGAAGCAGTCGGTCTAGGTCCTGGGCGGTCTGGTTTATCAAGGGAAATTCCTGCTGCTGCGAGTGCCCTAAAAACTTCAGAAGATTTTGTCACATCTTCGCCGCGACAATCATTATTTGTACATACATAAGAAACTTGGCAGCCGTTTCTTGTCTCAAAATCATTTTCACCGCGAACTAAAATTCCTTCGATCAAACCTGTCTTTTGATTGAATACCGCTGATCCAGAATTTCCGCCGTAGGTATCTAGGTTGCCAACGAAAAAAGGAGATCCTACATTGGCACTTCTAACATTTGCACCGTCGGCAATTTTAACTGGTAATCCACTAGGGTGACCGATAACAACTAAGGGTGTTCCAACTGAGGGATTTGTCTTAGATAATTTGAGTGGTTTTCTGTGAGTAATGGGTTTTTTTAATTCAATAATAGCATAATCATTTTGAGTCGACTCATCGAGAGATCTCGAGACGATTTTTTTACACTCCGCCACGTCTTCTGGGGGAATGAGAGTGGTAACCACATCGGCCTTCTCTAAGGCAAAACCAAAAATAAATTTTGCTTTTTTACAGTCGACTACATCTTTAATACAGTGACCGGCCGTCATGATTAAATTAGGTGCGATAAGGGAGCCTGAGCAAAACGCGGCCGCAGGTTGAGTGTAAAATTTTTCCGTTTTGCATAAACCCATGGATGGCCCATATTTGGACCCAGAAATTTTGAAAAATCCGCTGGCCTGCTGGGACAAAGATGTATTTTCAATTAACGCCACGGTGCTTTCCGCTAGATTTCTTAAATCTTCGCTTTGTGCTTCGTACAAATCTTTTCGATTATCTTCGCCATAAATAACATGGGGAGATTTTTTTGAATTTAACTGCTGCCCGAATGATGCTGAAACATTCCATGCACAAAAAGTAACGAGGACAGTGGCCTTAATGAGAGGTAAGGATCTCGCAGGCAGGTCGATTTTTTTCATGTTCATTCCTTTGAAAAAGTAGGTACCAGTTCAATTCCATCAAACGGGCATAACTGATTAAATCAGTAAATTGCGAAATGGTAATTTAACATTTACTAACTTTATTGCGGATGAATGCTCGTGAATTATTTCTGACTATTATAGTTAGGTATCAATCTGCGAATCAAAATGGATAAGATTTTTTAAGGTTTTTTTTATTTCTTGATAGTCATGCCCTTGTGCGAGCAGACCTTGGATGGTTTTCGTTTGTGTTTTGAAACGATCTTCTGGGTATTTTTGAGAATATTTATCCCAGTATTTTTTTGCTTTTTTCTCCAAAAGTGTCTCTGTTTCAGAATTGATGTTAACAAGGGATTGAGTTTGATTCCACTCCTCCTTGGTAAGTTCAATTTGCTCCGAGGCCAATTTTTGTTTTATTTTTTGAAAGCCCCAACGATTTTGATAGCGAGCGATAATAATTTCTTTGTGCCGCTGATCATCGAGCAGTTTTTTTTCTTCCAGTTTATTAATCGTTGATTCAAGGAGAGTTCCTTGTTGTTCTTGGGGGATTTCTAATTTTCGCAATTTAAGTTTGATTTTTTGAGAGAGGCCAGATCTGCTGTAACTTCTTTTAGATAAAAGCCAGAGTGCGTAGTTGTAAATTTTTTCCAATGAAACTCCAGGTCAATAAAAGACCGCTTCGTAGTTGAAGCGGCCTTTATAACTACATAAAACTAAGTTAAAATTACTGAATAGGGCGTTTACCTTCTTTACTTTCTTTGCTGTCTTTATCTTTGCTCATTTTCGCTGCTGGAATTTCTTTTTCTTCCTCCGCTGAAGCAGCTACTTTAGTTGCGGGAGCAATCGTCGCCGTGAGGACATCCGTCAATTGGTATTTTTCAAGAATTCTGCCTCTGAGCGTAAGGGCGATATCTGGATTTTCTTCTAAGTATTTTTTCGCCGACTCGCGCCCTTGTCCAATTTTTAAATTTTCGTAAGCATACCAAGAGCCTGCTTTATCAATCATTTTTTCTTTGACCGCCAAATCTAAGAGATCTCCCATCTGAGAAATTCCTTTGCCGTACATAATTTCTAATTCCACTTCTCTAAAAGGAGGGGCCACTTTGTTTTTCACAATTTTAATTCTGGTTGCGTTACCGACCACTTCTTCGCCTTCTTTAATGGCGCCCGTTCTTCGAATATCGATCCTTACCGATGCGTAAAATTTAAGCGCGTTCCCGCCCGTTGTCGTCTCAGGGTTACCGAACATCACTCCGATTTTCATACGAAGTTGGTTAATGAAAATGACCGTACAGTTGGATCTTGAAATGGAACCCGTAAGTTTTCGTAGAGCTTGAGACATTAAGCGTGCTTGTAGTCCCATGTGGGAGTCGCCCATATCGCCTTCAAGTTCTGCTTTCGGAGTGAGGGCCGCCACTGAATCCACAATGACTAAATTCACTGCGCCTGAACGAACAAGCATGTCGGTAATCTCGAGAGCTTGCTCTCCACTATCTGGCTGACTGATGAGCGTGTTGACGACATCAACTCCTAACTTCTGCGCGTACTGAGTATCGAGAGCATGTTCAGCATCAATAAAGGCAACGGTGCCGCCGCGCTTTTGGCATTCGGATGCTATGTGCAACGTTAATGTTGTTTTACCTGAAGATTCTGGCCCGTAAATTTCAATAATTCTTCCTTGAGGAATGCCCCCAATTCCCAGGGCAAGATCTAGGCTCAATGAACCAGTGGGAATCGCCGGAATTTTTTGGTCTGCTTCCTTGCCACCGAGACGCATGATCGCGCCTTTTCCAAATTGTTTTTCAATGGCGCCGAGGGCCATCTCGAGTGCCTTTTTTTTGTCGGAATCTTGCATACTGTTTTGGCCTTGATGATTAATCACGAGTGCTCCTTTATTTGATTGAGAAATTTAATGGGTTGGTTTCATTGATATGGTAAACAATCCACTGCGGAAGTGCTAGCAATCTACTGTGGTGGAAAGAGTAGTGTAAGTATTTAGTGAAAATAAGGAAATAAAAAATGGATAACCAAGAAGGTGGTCGCCGAGGCGTATATTCCACTCACCAAGTCATCCCCAATCACTGCCCAAAATTTTTTCTTCTGTCGATCAATCACATTGGCCGGATAAATTTTTTTAATATCAAAAAAGCGAAAGGTGATAAATAAAGTCAACATCACAGGCCAACTCACATTGGGATAAAACGGAATCCAGGACAGGAACAATCCTAAAAATTCATCGATCACAATCCAGCCCGCATCCAAAGTGGCATTTTTTTGCTGGTAATAGCGATGGGTCGCGAAAAAACCTAAAATGAGAATAGTTACAAAAATGATAAGCACACTTGATAAATTTAAATGGGAAAATAAAATGAGAAAGGGGAGAGTGGCCAAAGATCCCCAAGTTCCAGGAAATTTTGGTAAGAATCCACTTCCAAAAACTGATAAAATGAGCTTTATTAAGGCATGCACTTAACCAGCTTAGGCCAAAAAAGATCCTGATGCCAATAAATAAAAATTATGATCCAGCGATCGACCCGTTCGTTTTCTCCTGGGAAATCATGGACGTGTTTATTCGCGGGCAGTCTCCCATTGATGTTTATTCTTTCATGGGGCAGCTCAATGATGAAGAAGATATCGCTTCATTTTTGAATGGTTATGGCTATGACATGGACAACCCTGTGCAGTTGGCCGAGCTGTTCGGAATTTATCAAGAGGCCATTCAGTTTATCCGTCGCTATTTGCTTCAAGAAGGAAACCCTGAGGGGATTGCCTTAGAAATTCCGATGGATTTAGTTCGCATTTCGGACGTTCGGCAACTGTTGTTGTTGGCGGTGAAGGGGCGAGAAAATCCAGCGCATACTGAGATTGCTTTATGGGCCGGAATTGTGCTTAAGGTCATGCATACCTTTTTGCATATGGATAAAGATTTAAGACATCGCTATTTTACGGCGATTCAAATGCAAATTTTAGATCGCTTCTATAAGCATTTACACCGTGATGATAATAATCAGCTCTACTTGGGCGAACCCGGAAAAGACTTAGATTTTGTTCCGCTAGTGGAATTTCAAACTAAGGCGAAGAAGTCGCGGGAAAGTACGATTATTAAGTTGTTGCATAAACGAGAAAATGTGGCCGAAGAGTTGTTTGATCGAGTGGGTGTGAGGCTTATCACCAAGACTAAGTTTGATTGTTTGCGCGTGATAAAATATTTAACGGATAATTATGTGATTGTGGCCCACAATATTAAGCCCAGTCGATGCGTCAACACGCTCATTGATATTGAAAAATTTCAGCCCGCCCAAGAATTGCTAGAAAAAAAATTGCGGGAAAAATCATTTACGGTAGAAGAATATTTGGCCGCCAGTAATAAGTTAGCTGATAAAAGTTTAGTGAAGAACGCGGTTCGAGAAAAAAATGAGCACACGTTAGTGGACTACCGGGCCATTCATTTTACGTGCAGGCACTTAATAAAATACACCAACCCGTTCATGAATGAATTCACCAAAGTTCGCAACTGGGCGAAGGATAATAAAGAGCAAGAAATTTCTCAGATGTTGCTAAAACTTGATACGTCGACGATCTCTAGAAATTTGATGTTTTTTTATCCTTTTGAGGTGCAAATCGCAGATCAAGAAAGTTATGTGAAAAATACGGAAGGGGAAGCGAGTCACGCCATCTATAAAAAACAGCAAGTGCAGTCGGCGATCGTCAGATTATTTCGGCCTATCATGAAGTTGAAAGGGCTTGAGGGAAAGGGCGGCTGAGTTGTTTTTAATTTAATCTTCTGTTTCGTCTAATAAATTCGCAATGGCACGCTGGGCACTGGGCCTAAGATTTCTTGGATCTTGGAGAGCGGACTTCCACTCTTCGTCGCGGTGATAGGGTTTTTCTAACTCAAAATCCATTACTTGAAATATTAAGTTGCCGAGCGTGAACGTATCATTTTTGATACCAACCCCGGAGGCGGGAGCAATTTTATGGTTTTGCTTGATGCTGTTCGTTTCCGTGTTGAAACGAAATTGTCCAGGGAGAGTCGGATCTAGGGTGAGCTTGAGGGAATGCTTATTGCTGCCAGAGAGAGGGTAGTGAGTGGCATCGTTGAGGGTAATTTCATTATAATAGTATATGTGTTCACCTAAGTAGTCAGGGTCGTCGGTGGCGATAACGAGGATTTTCATCATAAAAAAATCTCAACGCGGAAGTACATGGGAGCTACAGTTATCATCTAATTTTTTTATCTCTAAATCAATGTCAGGATTCTTTGGAGCTAATCTTTTTATTGCTGCAACCATCCATTCATATTGTTTTTGGAATTCTTCATCGTGGGCGAGGGATTTTTTAAAAAAGATTAATCCCGAAATGAGATCTTTGTAAGATGAGTTATCAAACAATTCTTTATTTTGAGAATTTTCAAAAAATGTAAATTTTTTCCATTCTAAGTACTTTTTGATATATCGATCAATGGTTTCTTCGTTTTTGATGTCCTTGAGAGCAAAAATAAATTTCCAAAAATTGACAGGTCTCATGTAGAAACTAATTATTTCAATTTCTTTTTTTCTTAATTTTAACTCTATTTCATTTAAGATCCCGGTGATAGTAGGTTGGTTAAAAAAATCATCAATGAATTTATTTTTAAGGGAATCAAATCCCGGGGCATTGTTGATAAGTGATATAGTGTAAATTATATTTTTTTCAAAAATCTGAATAAAATATTCTTTGTTATCTGAATCAACAAATAAACGACCGATGATTGCACTAAGCTCATCATTTAGGTATTTTAAAATTAAATCTGGTGATTTCAATACGGTAGCACTTTCATCGGTGTAAAATATTTTTACTACTTCATCTACCTCTGGGTCTATTTGAGTGTTGAATAATATTCTATTTTCCCATTGCCATACGTCAGGCCCTGAAGATTTTAATCTAATGGTCGATCCTCTTTCTTTAATTCGCAAAAAATCGTTAGGCTTATAAAATAAAGAACTGTAAAAATCATATTTTTGCGCTGACTCTGTGAGTTCTAATTGCTTTAAGTGCTTTAGCAAATCCAAAAGGACAAAAATTTGCTTAATTTTTTCATTATTAACTGGAAATTCAATTCCAAAGTTTGGTTGACGGTTGCTATCATAGGTTCCAAAAAAAGTTAGCAATATATTTGATTCTGTTTTGAAACTTTTGATGTCATCATAAATTTTTTTATCTTCAACTTTAAATTCTAATTTACTTCCATCGATGTAAAAAGAATATTTTTCATCAAGAATTTTAACAACTTTGAATACAAGAGAATCTGGGTCCTGGGGCGTCAAAAATTTCAATTTTATATTCTTTATATTTTTGTAAGCATCTAAATTAATATTGCAATATCTCAATATTATCGGTTTGGAATTTTCAATTAATTCGATGATTTTATTTATTTTTTCATTTTTTCCCAGGGAAAGAAGAGAGTTGCACCGATTAGTGTAGTGAATAATAAAGTGATCAAGATCTACAAATGGAAGTATTTGTCGAAGATTGGCCTTCGACATTTCTAATTCAAGGGCCATGGTTAGATTCGAATTTGCAAAGCTCTTTTGTAGTCCGAAAAATGAAAAGAGAAGGAAAAATAAAAGTTGGTGATACTGTAATTGCAAATAAGATTTCATATTTATATAAATACCACGAAATGTGACGGAAATTGAGGCTGCATAAAATGCTTCCTCTTCGATTTTGTTTCCATTGGAATTCTTGTTAACATGATAATTTTGTCAAAATTAACTGAATGAAATCAGTCAGTTTAGAAGCGATTGTTTGGGGAATATGGTAAGTGGACGTACTGAGTTCTGGGGACAGTGGAGTGGGCCCTAAGTGAATCGATTGGGCGGTCTAGTAATGCCAAGCTCACTAGGTATTCTTTGCCTCATGCAAATTTATTTAAATTCAGGTAATTTAGCCTGAGGTTTTTTGTTTAGATTTGATTGATTGTTTTTGAATTTCTATCAAGGACTTAAATGATTGAGGAATTTGTAATGGCTATGCGTATCGAATTTTTTTTCTTTTCTTATTCATGGTTTACATTAATTTCAAAAAATCTCTGAGGAGGCGCAAGAAGTAGCTAAAACCAGAAGTGAATTTGATAAAGCTAATGTTATTGAAAATCGAGGTCGTGATAATCATATTGGAAGGAAGAAAAAGAGTAGTCTAGACCAAACTATCGTCAATGGGGTTTTATAAATCAAAATCTAAAATTTAACATTAAGTCCTTAAGTGTAAAGGTATTATTTTGATGCCAGTCCCTGAGAGTGGCTCAATTTTATGGTTTGCTTCTTGGCATACTTATTGGAGATGAATATTGGGAAGTGAGTGGCATCATTGAGGTTGTTTTCATTTAAAAAATTATTACGATCTCCTGAATTGTAAGGGTTGTCGGTGGCGATAACGAGGATTTTCATCATAAATTTTCTTTTTTAAAAGTTGAGTGACCATAAATTAAGATAAGTGCTAGCTGGTTCAAAATGCAATATGTAGAAGATAAAAATTTAATGATGTTTATTGGACAAGGTTATCTTGCCATGGTAAGTGGGGTTATTAAATGTTGAGGAAAGTAAAATGAATAAATTATTATTGGTGGCGCCTTACATGCTCATTTTTTTAATTGTATCTAGTTGTTCATCCGTTGAACACAATTCTACAAAGAGTGAAGCCGAAAAGTTTCAAAGAGTGTTTAAAGAAAAGTTACCTAAATTTAAGAGCTGTTACCAGCTGCAAAAGTTGCGAGAAAAGAATAAAGAATCCGTAATCGTTTTCGACTTTACGATGGATAGTGAAGGCAAAGCAAAGGATGCCAAGGTTAGTGGTGGAGGTTTTACCGTCGAAAATAGTGTTGAGAAATGCATGAAAGACGAACTTGAAAAAATTCAATTCGAAAAGCCTTTATCCGAAGGTGGATCGCATTCAATTAAGCAGCCGGTTATCTTTCAAAATTAGATTCAAAGAAGGCAAAAAAATTACCGCTATTCTAACTGGACTGCGGTCGTTTTAGTGGAGGCCTTATAGCTTAGTGATGACATTTGCCGATCAGCTTTTCCTCAGGTAAGTAACCCAAACCGAGGAGTTGTTCATGACCAAGAAGACAAGAAGAAAATTTTCCCTAGAAACCAAAGCAAAGGCCGTTTCTGACTATGTCAGTGGAGTCAAGGCCGCCAGTGAGATTGCCAAGGAACTAGGTGTGGACGTCCAATCCATCTATCAATGGCGGGCATCTCAAAACGAACAAAAACGAGATTTAAATATCTCTGGTTTTA
>JARXAH010000007.1 GCA_029865945.1 Bacteriovoracaceae bacterium
AAACGCTGCGCAACCAACGTGCGGAGACAGGTAAAGAAGAATCTCAAGATGATTTGGCCGAATTAAAAATAAAAATTAATGATAAAAAACTTCCTGATGACGTCTCCAAAGAGGCCTACAAACAGTTTGGGCGACTTGAAAGAATGCACCCAGATTCTTCTGAGGCCAATATTTTAAGAACCTATCTTGATTGGATTGTGGATTTACCTTGGACCGAAAGTAGTGCAGAAAATTTAGATATCATGCACGCCAAAGAAATTTTAGATCACGATCATTTTGATTTACAAAAAATTAAAGAGCGAATTTTAGAACATCTCTCCGTTAGAAAACTTAAAGGCGAAAAAGCAAAAAGTCCGATTATTTGTTTTGCTGGCCCTCCGGGAGTGGGAAAAACGTCGCTTGGAAAATCCATTGCGAAGGCGATGAATCGAGAATTTGTACGATTAAGTCTTGGCGGTGTCAAAGATGAAGCGGAAATTCGTGGCCACCGAAGAACTTACGTGGGAGCGATGCCGGGGCGAATTATCCAGGGCATCAAGCAAGCAAAAACCATTAATCCGGTGATTATGCTCGATGAGATTGATAAATTGGGCGCCGATTATAAGGGCGATCCGTCTAGTGCCTTGTTAGAAGTTTTGGATCCTGAGCAGAATCATAGTTTCCGAGATAATTACCTTGGGCTCCCCTACAATTTATCTCACGTCATGTTTATTGCTACGGCGAACGTGCTGGATCAAATTCCTGGGCCGCTCAGAGATAGGATGGAGATCATTCAGCTCTCTGGCTATACTCAAGAAGAAAAATTGGCGATCTCGAAAAAATATTTAGTGCCTAAACAGATGGATGAAAACGGTGTGGGTGATAAACACATTCACATTACCGATGATGCGCTTGCTGAAGTGATTCGAGGTTTCACTCGTGAAGCGGGACTAAGAAATTTAGAGAGGCATATTGGTTCGTTGTGCCGAAAAGTGGCCAAGAAAATTGCGTGCGGAGAAACGGCGGTCACTCACATTTTTGGGCGCACCGTGGATGAGTTACTCGGGCCAAGGCCTTACTCCCAAGAAGATGAGAGAAAGTATGATGAGGTGGGCGTTGCCACTGGACTTGCTTGGACAGCGGGCGGAGGAGAAATTTTATTTATTGAAGCGATGAAAATGCCTGGCAAAGGAATGATTCAACTCACCGGACAACTAGGTGATGTGATGAAAGAATCGGCGATGGCCGCGATCACTTACTTGAAGTCCCACGCTCAGGAACTAGGAATCGATGAGAGCGCATTTGAAGGATTTGATTTTCATATTCATGTTCCAGCAGGGGCCACTCCAAAAGATGGGCCGAGCGCGGGAGTCACTTTAGCAACGGCGATTGCTTCTCTCATCACTGGATCAAAAATTACGAAAGAATTTGCCATGACTGGGGAAATTACTTTGACTGGAAAAGTTCTTCCGGTGGGCGGGATTAAAGAAAAGGCGCTGGCCGCCATGAGATGTGGAATTAAAAATATTATTATTCCTTTTGGAAATCAAAAAGATCTCGCAGAAATTCCAGAAGAGTACAAGGCAACCATTAATTTTGTGGCCGTCAAAGATGTGCGCGAAGTTTTTGAATTGTGTTTGGTGGATTGGGTTGAGGGTGTGGGAGTTCTTGCTCATGCATCTGATTCCGATGATTCTTTTGAAAGTGATGAGGAAGAAGTAGCATCGCTACGAGGTGCGCCTCCTTTGTTGGCAACGGCAAGACGTGGTGCGGGTGCAGTGGCAGGTGCGACTAAGGTTAGAAAATATACAACTAAGCGCAAACGAAAAAAACCTTCCGAATCAGGGCGCGGACGCTACAGCGACGCTGCTTAAAATTGATTTCATTATTATTTGGTTTTTAACAGCAGTAGAAGAAATGTAATCTTTTTTAAGGAAAATTACATTGTTCTTTTGTCAACGCACGCCTATAAACCATTCTTCATTAACAACACAAACAACGTTAATACACGTCATTAGTCGCACTGATAAAACAATCAATGAAGTGACGTATTTTTAATGTTGAATGGCATGGGGAGACAATTATGAAACACATCAACGCAGGTAAATTAACTCTAACTTTAACCTTGGCATCACTTTTTGTTTTAGCAGGGAATGCATTTGCTCAAAAATCCCAAGAAGCAGAAGTCAACACGAGAAACTTTGTGGATAACATTAAGTGCAGAATTCTTGGGCTAGACTACAAACACTTTGTTTATCTTTCTGTTGCGGCCGATAAAAATTCTTATAACGTTGGTGAAGCTTCTAACCAGAACGCGAGCAACCCGTTCAAAAACTACACGCAAGTGGAAAGCAATGTAGAAGCAACAGCGGTATCAACGATCAAAAACGTTAGTACTCTTACGGGAGAAGGAACAGAATTATTTTCGGCGATTACATCCAATTGGAGTTTTCAAGGAACAGGTACAGGTTTCAATCTTGAAGCAACCATTACGACAGAGGCAGATGCGCCTTATAGCAGTGGAAGCGGGAAAGTAAAATTTAATTCTAAGTTAAACTCTGCCATTAAATCTACGAAATCGTACACGGTTGATTGTTCTTACGTAAATTAATAAATCAATTAAACGATTCTTCAAGTGTGCTAAGGGAGAAGCAAATCCGAAATAATATTTCCTAGGATTTGTTTCTCTCTTTGGTATCTTAGTTGATCCCCTCTCTCTCAATAAAAGACTTTTCTAGTCAGTTATTTCTTTTTCCATGAGCCTCCTTATTTAATAAATTCTATTATTCCGTATCCCCTTGTAAGATAAATGTGAGGGGACAAACTCTATGAGTACGGATGCTCAACGGGAATTTTCTATCGTCATCGTAGATGATAGTGATTTCACTAGAAAACATATTTGCGCTTTTTTAAGCAAAATGAGCTTTGAAAAAGTGCGCGACTTCTCCAACGCGAAAGATGCCCTCGATTACATTGCTCTAAAAAAAGTGGATGTGGCCATCGTCGATGTGGTGATGCCAGAAATTAGCGGCATCGAACTCACCAAAAAAATTTCCGAAAAATTTCCGAGCACCAAGGTCGTCATGATGAGTTCCCTTGGACAAGAAAGAGTGGTCATGGAATCGATTGCTGCAGGGGCGGTAGATTTTTTACAAAAACCTTTGAATGAAGAATTGCTCATGGATGCACTACTTAGACTTTGGGAATTAAAGGTCAAAGAAGATTAGAAATACGAGGTAACGAAAGTAAGGTAAGTGAGAAAAGTGAGGTGAGATGAAATTACATCAAGCATTTAACATCGCGCTGCCCTTAGAACAAAAAATTACAGAGGGTGTGGGCTGGGGTGAAGGGGAAACATCGGGTAGTTCGAGTTCTCCCTTAAAATTTGCTCCAGGGAGGCCCGAGAAAAGTATCAAAAAAGAAACTCCCAGTAACAGCGAGGCTCCCGTATTTTATTTTCCCATCGATCAAAATCATAAAAAAATCATTATGGTGAAAATGGATTTAAGGAACGCACACGCGGCAGAAATTTTCCGAAGTCAGGATCCTCAAAATGCTACTTCTGGGAGCGGAGTTCTTGGAAACTGGTTGGAAAGTTGCAATATTTTGCTTGGCCAAATGCTCACCAAAGTAGAGCAAGAATTGTTTGATGAGAGTGAGCTCAATTTATTTTCTCCGCTCAAGGCCGTGGCGATAAATTTTAAACTTTCTGAATTTGAATTTTTCGGTGCGAGAACATGGAAGCATTTTGATATCACCATCCCTACGTCATTTTTTCTATGGGAATGGCAAAAAGAAAAGTATCATCAGTCTTTAAGATCAAGGAGTGTCTATGATTTGGACAATCGCTAAGTTGTTATTTATTTTTTCCGTGAGTTTTATCATTTTATGTTTACCGATCAAGCGTCAACCCGTGTTTGATCACTTGTATGGATTCTTTGGAAATTCCATTAACGAAGTGATTGGCAAGCAACGCTCCCCTCTTCCAGACGTGGATCCGAACAAGAAAATTAAGCCACTTCTCAGTCGAATAAAGAGCTGGACCTCCAACACGAAGGAGGAGATCCGGGAGGTTACGGGGACGGGACTAAGTTCAAGTACAGTTAAGGATCATTTGAGGAGCGAGGGCGGGGAAGAGTAGTTTAGAAGGTGAATCTAAAGTCCTTGCGTGTTTCCTAAAACAACATTTTTATCAGTTAATACAGAACCGGCAAAACCAGGAATTAAGGTTGGAAGTTTAACAATTTTTTGATCGCCTGATTTATAGCAATTATTAAGTGCCAAGGTTGCATCAGCATTTGCTTGAGTTGCAGCAAATGAATTCATAGAAAAAAGAACTGCTAATAAAATAAATAAACTTTTCATAAAACCTCCTGGGTCGTTTGTCTTACCCACATTCATTGCAAGAGGTCTGCCAACACGGTGGCCCAGGCACTTTGTCTAATTTTCATACATGCAGGATTGTTGAATCAAAGACTTAGCTTCAATATTGATACTTGCTTCCCCAAGCAGCGTTTCAAAAATGTATACTCTATGGACAGGGGGTGAAAATTGTTTACACTTCGCACGTCATTAAAGTGAACAATATTCTGTTAACGAAATCCCGGATAGCTTTTTTTAAGCAATTAAATCCGGGACCTGAATGGAAATTAACTAATTAGCGGCAGTAAACTAATCCGCAACTTCCATTTCCTCTATATAGTTTGTAGGATTCGCATCTTGTTCTTGCCTCATCTTGGGCCTCTGAAAATGCAGTATTTACAGTATAGAAAAGACCGTCATTACGATAACTGCGAGACGCAGAAAAATGTTTCACTTCATAGTTGCTATAAGCAGGGCCAGGGCCATACCAACTGTATTGGCAAGTAATTGTGCCGTTGTCCATTTCTTGATTGGCCAAAACTCCTGTCGTAACAAAGAAGAAAACAAAAAATAATAACTTCCATTTCATAAATAACCTCCATCGATTGTTAAAGGAGAATTCTAATCTAAAGTTGTACTTCAATGGGGATGGAATTTTTTTATTTACTTCAAGAATGACGATCAATTTGAGTTTTATTGGAACACAACCATAGTAGTTCACCTGACCATACTCCCAAATCAGCAGACAATATGGGAGTATGGTCAAACGACTCTTTAACCCCATTATGAAACATAGCTTTTTCTCTTTAGAGCAAGAGGGACGGGAAAAACATTCATGAAGTCGAGGCCCTGGACCGAAATCTTAGAGAATTGCCCTTGCAAGAAACTAAGAATTTTTACCTCTCTCAAGATAAAATCAATTTAAAAATAGGAACCATTCAATGCGTTTACTATTTAGATTTTTTAAAAAATTTGAAAAAGCATGTTCACGCGCCCCAAAAATAAAAATTAATGAGCGCGTGAACAGCATCTAAGCAGCGTGTAAAAGATGAAACGTTTAGCTTATTTTATTCGCAATTTTTATTTATCTTAACGACAAATTTTGCGCCACCTCTGCGTTTAATAATTTCATGGCAGGCCGCATTTTCCGCTTCCAATTTAGGATTACTGTTAATCGTTTCCTGATTTGCCGTAGATAAATAATACTTTTCTTCTTGGCCGGCCTTCAACGTCTTCGGAGAACGGAATACTAGTTTAATCGTTTTTTCAGATTTCACCGGAACGCTCTCGTAACGTGAGCAATATCTTTCCGTACGAAGACACAATGTTCGTTGGCAACGAAACACCGTTCTACAGCGGCGATTTTGTCCATAACCGGTGCACACTAAGCGATCATAACACGGGCCATTACAAGGAAAAGTCACCGTTCTCGTATCATAAGCTCGACACATACTTTCCGTTTTCCACTCAGGCGCTGTAACAAAAACTTTGCGAGGCGACGAACTGGTGCGCAAAAAAGTTGTTTCAAAGGAATTAACTTGAATGCGCTTGCTGCTTAAGAGAACAGTGTCGTCTTGAATTTGCGTTTGAAATTCAACTTGATCCTCTCCTATTTGGGCTTGAGCGAAAACGTTCGAGAAAATACTGAGGGACATAATAACTGATAGAATCCATGCTTTCATTTTATCCTCCTGGATAGGTTAATAGTCAGAGAATAACGCTAGCACGGTGTAAAAGATAAGGTCTAGATTTTGGAGGAGATGTAAGAAAATTCTTAAGAGAAAAAAGTTAGCACTCTATTTCTTAAGCCTGAGATTATAACTTTAGGTAAATGATTTATTTTTATCTGAGCGAGGTAGTCCTTGCCATAAAATAACCATGTCCAAATGTTAGACAAACACTAAAATTTCTACGGCCCACAAAACGCTAATCTACTGAATTCGTGATCTACGATTGAAAACTCTGACCTCAACAAAGCGGCATCATGATTGCATTTGATTTATGTATCGATGAAATCATTTTTGGGAGGGGATATGAAAAAAATTTTATTTTTAACTTTCGCAGTAGTAGCTATTTTACTGAATACAATTAGCCAAGGTAGATCCTCTTCAAGCAACGCTGTTATGATTGATAGTAATAATGTTAGTGATAGTAATAAAAATATTTCTGTTTATCCCATTGCAGTTCCGGGCCCAATTCCTCAGTAATTTTTATAAAAAAAATGGGACAAGTTTCGCTTCAGAATTGAAATAATGATTTTTTGACGCAGATCTCATTACGGAGGGGTGGTGGCACCTACCTAAATACCTCTCACTTTCTTGTCTAGAATATATTGAGGAACTAAAGTTCCTTCTTGATAAGTTATTTCTCCATCTTCATTATTTGGTTTATGAGCTACGCAACAGCTACTATCAATTTGTCCTCCGACAACATTATGTTCGTCTTCAGCAGCATGTAATTCCAAAATTTCAGCAAAACTATAATTACTAAAAAACAATCCTAAAAAAACCGTTGTCTTAAAAATTTTATACATCAATGGACACCCCCGCCGGTCTTACGACTTCCATTAAGTTTTCGAAAGCGTTGTTAATCGTAAAGCTCACATCTAATTCATTTTTATTATCTTTCTTCGCTGTAGGATCAACAATCGTCTTCACAGAGGAAACCTTGCTATTAGCATAACCAATCACCAAGTGCCCAAGGCCTTTAAGTTCAATCTTGGTGGGCTTGCCTTCTTCGTTGTACTCAAAATTTAAAGAGATATTAGTGCGCGGAGAATTGGGTGCTGCGCTGGCCACACCACGGCGTTCCAAAACTGAAATCATCGATGAGATGCGTCCTTTGAAATCGTAATTTAATTTAATCGCTCGCCCGTCGCTAGTTTTGCCCACCTCTAGCTCGCCCTTTGAATTGTACGAATAAGTTGCTTTCACTTTCTTCCCATCGATCCCCACTAATTTTTTCATCTTGGGATCATAGGTGAGGGAAACTTTATCGATCACTTTGCCGGCCACAATTTCTTCTTTCGTTTTTAAAAATCCATCTTCCGTATAATCCATCTTCGTCACCCGGTTACCAATGTGGCTCTCAATAGGTTGCGAATGACGTTCACTATATAAATACTCCTCGGTGTCTCCACCCGTGTAGGCGAGCGTCTTCACATCAAACTTTCCACCTAGCATGGTTAGTGTCCTCTTAGGATAGAGCGACCCATCCTGTCGAATTCCATATTCGTATTCATATTTTTCGGCCTTACCATCACGAATCACAAACGTTCGGTAGAGATTACTTTTATTTTTCCCAAGTTCTTGCTGATAAAAATAATTGGTGACTTCCCCATTGCGCGCCACCACTTTTCCTACGTTGTAATTTTTAGGCATGTACTCAATTTTCAAATCCGCCTTAGACTTATCTTTAATTTTAAGATCAGTAATATTTGTTAGGTTAAAAATTTTATCATACGTATATCGATAACCATTTTTTTCAATATCTAAAGTTTCAATGAGCGATCTCCTCGCATCATATTTGTAAGTGGCCACATTTCCTTTTATATCTTTTATCTCTTCGACCTTACCGCTCGTTGGCCCCACGGTAATAAAAACTTGATTCCCCACCGTGTCTTTGATCATCTCAGGATTTTTTCCTTTGTAAGTCACATCGAACCCATAATTTTGTAGGTCGCGTGATTTTACCAGTCGCCCTTCCTTATCAAAAGATTGTTTAATTCCATTTCCGAGTGTTCGTTCATATCCCGTCGTCGTCACCTGCAACTCTTGTCCAGGAACATCTTCCGACACGAGTACCGTTCCCACTGGCAATTCGCTTTTCACTTCATATTGCTTAGAAATATTGTGCCGATAAATTTCATTTTTTTGTAAACTGGAAATTAAACTCTCCGTCGTTTTTTGATCGAGGGGTTTTCCCTCTTTCGCTTTTTTCTCTTTCACGGCCTTCACAATTTTTTCAATCGCTACATCCACATCTTTCTTAGTGATTCCTTTTTTAGGAATGAAGCGTCCAAAACCACTTGATCCATTTTCTAAAACCATAATGGATCCATCCACGGCCGTTTCCACTTTCGCTTCAAAAACGGTACCCCAACCCACTCCGAACCAACCATTGTGACTGGATTTTGAGTTGTAAACTCGTTCCAATTTGAAGTTAATTCCCTGACTCGTGGTTACGAGATCGGTGTAGTTAATGAAAAAATTTCCGTTGGTGAGATTGACTCCCGAGTGCCCGATGGACACTACTGCTACCATGAGGATTAAAAAGAATAAAATCCTTAAGGAATTAAATGATCGAAATAGTTTCATAGAAACTCCTAAACTTTTATTTTCACAACCCACATCATGAGATAAACCCCAAGAAGGTTGAGTCCGAAGGCAATCACCAATGCAATGATGCCCAATGTTTTAGTAAATAAATTTGTAATGATCGTGGGATCGCTGGAACCAATGACAAAAAGCATCACCACTGGAACGCACCCGATGACGGTTCCTTGAATTTTTCCTTGGGCGATGAATGTGGCAATTTTTTGCTTTAAGCGAACGCGTTCGCGAATGACACCTGTGATCGTATCAAAAGTTTCTGCTAAATTTCCGCCCGTTTCACGAAGGATACTAATACAAGTCACAAACATTTGGTTATCTTCGGTGGGCACTCGCTGATAGAGTGACTGAAAACATTCATCGAGTGGCACACCAAGTCGATTTTGTTGAAGTAAAAAATTAAATTCTTGAGAGATGGGTTGAGGCAATTCTTCGACCACCATTCCACACGCTTGGGGAAGTGAGAGGCCAGCGCGCAAACCATTAGCAAGTAAATTGAGGGCATCCACCATTTGCACTTGAAATTTATCAATACGCCGCTCCACAAAAAAATCAATAATCGGACGAGGCGCCTTCCACCCTAAGACGAGGATAAAAAGGGAAGCAAAGATCGCCAGTAAAAAATTAACGAAGATACTTATAAAAACAAACGTAATAAAAGATAAACCGAAACTCATTCCTAGGAGCGCGTAGGTGACGTGATCTGATTTAACTTCCCAAAACAAAAAATCGGCCTTCTTCAAAATATAATCGCGGGTTCCAAATGTTTGCTTTTCAATCCAATCAAAAATTTGCTGACTATAGCGATTTGCTAAAAAAAAGATGAGTATCCCAATAACGATGACGATTCCCATTTTTCCTAGTACATGTAAAAAAATAAAATTCATCAATTCCTTCCCTAGGCCGCATTAGTATTATTAAAAATACCCCGAGGAATCCTGTATCCTTTTCGTTCTAGTTGCTCAATAAACTTAGGAATAAAACCAGACGCCTGAAATTTGCCGACTATTTTTCCTTGTTTATTAATTCCCTCTTGCTTATAGGTAAATACGTCTTGCAGAGTAATCACATCTCCTTGCAAACCACTCACTTCAGTGACGGCCACAATTTTTCTGGAACCGTCTTCCAGCCTGGTTTGCTGAACAATGAGATGAACGGCCGACGAAATCATTTCTTTAATAGAGCGCGGACTTAACCCCGCCCCCGCATACTGAACCAGTGTTTCAATTCTTCCAATGGCATCGCGCGGAGAATTCGAATGCACGGTGGTCATCGACCCATCGTGGCCCGTGTTCATCGCTTGCAACATATCGAGCGCTTCACCGCCTCGACACTCTCCCACGACGATGCGATCTGGTTTCATCCGCAAAGTTTGTTTGACTAAAGTTCTTATATCAATCTCTCCCTCACCTTCTAAGGAAGGTGGCCTTGTTTCTAATCGTACCACGTGGTCCTGTGGAAAATTAAGCTCGGCAGAATCTTCACAGGTGATGATCCGTTCGTTGGTAGGAATAAACCCACCCAGGATATTAATCAGCGTCGTCTTACCAGAACCCGTACCTCCACTGACAATAATGTTTCGTCTCGCTTCAACAGCGATACGAAGAAAGTCTGCCATTTCTTGGGTGGCCGAACCATACTGAATGAGATCTTTGTAGGTGAGTCGATTTTCTGGAAATTTTCTAATGGTGATCGTGCAACCATCAATCGCACAGGGAGGAATCACAGCGTGCACCCGAGATCCATTGGGAAGACGTGCATCGACGTAGGGAGTTTTTTCATCAATGCGGCGTCCAATCGGTGAAACGATCCGCTCAATCACCGTGAGCACTTGGCGATCATTAGTAAAAGTCACATTGGATAATTTATTTTTTCCGCCCTGTTCATAATAAATTTTCTTTGGGCCCACCACCATGATTTCTGTCACCGACGGATCAGCGAGCATGTCTTCAAGCGGCCCAAGGCCAAGTGCTTCATCCATAATTTCTTTTAACATTTGATTGGTATCTTCGCGGGTTTTAAGGAGCGCTTTAAATTCTTCTTTTGAAATTATGTCGACCACTAATTTTTTTGTTTTTTCTCGCAAAATATTTTTCTGCTTGGGATCATCATCATTTACGGCCTTCTTGAAATCCATTTCTTCCACTAATTGACGGTGAACTCGGGCCTTACAATCGGTCCAAGGATCCCGGGCCTGGGGATTCATGCCGAAGCGCTGGCCATCACTTTTTCCGCTGCCGCTACTATTCAAAGATGAAACGTTTCCAGTTGATTTAGCACTAATTTGCGGACGATTCATCGCTTCAAGTTTGACTAAAATATTAGTGGTCTTTAGTTTTCGTGTGATATCTAAAATGGATTCGGCAAAAGGGCCAGAGCGCGAGTAAGAAAGAAGGGCATTGGATTTCGATAGCGCTTGAATACAATTCACATCATCTTTGGGAATTTGGGCGAAGGATTGGCGATTAAATTGCCGCTCAATCATTTCAGCTCCGAGTGGATGGCCTTTCACTACTTGGTTTAAAATAATTTGCAACATTTCTTTGGGAAAAAGCATGGTGGCCAATTCGCTTAAGAGTCGCTTCGTTTGATTGACGGCAAGCATATCTTGATTGGAGACAATAAAAATGAGCGTACTGATTTCTAAAACTTTCGTGGAAATAAAATTGAGATCACTTCCTACATCCACGATGATGATGGGAAAAATTTGCGCTAAAGATTTTAAGGCGCGCCCCAAACCATCAGCAGAAATTTGCTCTACAATGGATACTTCATTGGGCATCCCAACAAAGGACACACCGCTGCGATGGTGAGCGAAATGACTTTGTACGATTTGCGGGGAAATGGCACCCGTTACATCAGCGAGGTCTTTTAAATTTTTTGGAGACTTAAGAGAGGTGATGAGTGATTGATCACCCAGTGCTTTTGCATCGGCATCAATGAGCGCCACTTTTTGACGATTTTCTTGTGCCATGGCAAAGGCAAGATTGGCGGCCACCATGGATTTACCCACGCCACCTTTTGCACCCACAATAGAAATAATATGACCGGCCATATAATTTATCTGCCTCGTTTACGAAATTTATTTTTAATTTCTTCTGAACCTTCCACAGCGCTAATTAAAATTTCAGGAGTCACAAACACCACGTATTGATTGCGCGACATATTTTGAGATCTCGATCTTAAAAATAAAAATAAATTATTGGGCTGCGTTCCTTGAGCAGCGGGTGAAGGATCATTTTTATCATACGCCGTTAAATCTTGATTTTGGACAACACCGCCAATTACGGCCGTTTCTTTAGATTTTAAGGTGAGCGTGGTCTTAACATTGTTGGACGTGACGATGGGAAATCCCCCCGAAGATGATTGGCCTGTGGGTACACTGACTCCGATCGTTAACTGCAATTCCACATTGTCATCTTCTAAAACCGTAGGGGTGACATTGAAATCAAATCCTACTTTTGCCTCAGAGGAGCGGGCGGAATCACCTGCACCAACCACAAAGGGCGTAGAGGTTTGTTTCGAAACTGAAGCGGGCACCCGGTCTTTGGAGATCACCATTCCTGATTGAATGACCCGCGCATAGCCAGCATTTTTGAAGGCCTGAAGCTTAGGAAATAAATTAGAAATAATAGCACTAAAAGTTCCACTAGAGGACGACGTCACCGACCCATCCGTTTGCTTTCCGATACGAATCTGACTCTGATCGGGGCCCATCGTTGGGGCCCACTTAAATCCAAAAACTTTTCCATAATCTTTTGATAATTCCACAAACTGAGAAGATACTTTCACAATTTTGGGTGGTGGATTTTTTTGCGGCTCTTGCGGCGTCACTTTCACTGTTAAAAAATAAACCACACTGGATTTACTTGGAGGCTCTGCTAATTTAGATGCACCACTGGAGATGGCATCAATTTTTTCAGGAAGCAACGCCTCCACAATTCCTTTAATCGTATTCGTTTCACCTTCGGAACCAATCGTACCTTCGACCCAAAACGTATTATTGAGAACGCGAACCGTAATGCCGGTGAAATTATTTTTGCGAAGCTCTCCTTGCATTTCGTTAGCGATGAGGACTTGGGTTTGAGGGGACATATCTACAAAGCGAAGTACATCAGGATACCCTTCAAGTACGGTCGCAATTTTTTTTATGTCGGTAGGGATCACGATTTCCCCACCCACAAAAACTTTTCCTCCGCGAACGCCAATTTCAATTCCTTCAATGTCGCCAATTAAGTCCCGCAACTGTGAGACAACTTTGGATTGATCATTCGTTGAAACACTGACGATGTAGCGAATTTTTTCTTCGCCAACAGAATCTTTGATGGTAAGCGATGTATTTCCGGCCTTAAGGCCAATAAAAGTAATTTTTCGTTTTTTTAAATCAGGCTCGACTCGCACCAAAGACGGATCACCTAAATTCATTTGACTACTAAAGGGAAAATCAAGCTCCACCACTTTATCAAGCCCAACGGCCAAGGATAATTCTTCTGTGACAACTTGCTTCACAGTGGTAGCGGCACTTCCTTCGGCGCCAGGTTTCGCTTTCACAGAGGTTGTCTGTGCCCCTTCGTCTTCTGAATTTTCTTTTGAATTTTCTTTGTCTTGGGCGTACGCTTCAAAATTGAAACAAAAAAAAAGTAACACAACTAAGATTTTCCCAACCCAACGCAATCTCATTGTCCCGCCCGCGACTTAGGAGCAGGCCCAAAGTTAGCGCCGCCATTTGCTGATTTTTTATTAGAGTAAAAATCTCTCGCTTCCTGTGCATCTTCCCCTAAAACATCATAAAGCTCTGTTGCAGGTAATCGCTCGATGGTTTTGTCATCATTATTTCTTAAGCTCAATAATATTTTTGCACTCATACTCACAAGATAGGTCATTCTCTGTACTTCATTAGGTGTGAGCTCTACCGTCACGGCGTGATAGTCAGTGTAAGCGTTGAGATTTAATTTTTTAATTTCATCATCTCTTTGCACGGCGACCATAGGTAGGGAGTTGGTAATGGAGTAACCTGTCGATAGGATCAATACGTCTTGAAAAATGGTTTTGAGTTTCATTAATTCTTGTTGCCCTGGCACAGGAGAAATGAGCGCCATAATGTCAACACGGTCGCCAGGACGAATTAGTTTGCTCACTCCTGTTTCATCTCCGACACGAATACTCATCGCTCGCTTTCCGACACTCACTTGATGAGCAAGTCCGGTGCGCGCTCCAGGCTGAGTGATGCGAGGAAGTGAAATTTGCTCTCCGGCCTTGATGGGAACCGTGGCGATGGTGTTATAAACTTCTTCAATTTTTTTTAAATGCCCCGGCTGAACATATTTGCTGGGGATGTTATCGAGCCTAACTTTACTATCATCAAGTAATTCTAATTCTTTAATATCAATTTTAGCGACGACTACTGGTTGAAGATTTCCATAGGTTTTTAAGTATTCCGCTTCTTGCGTATCGATGTACGACCACGCCATAAACATGGCCATTCCCGCGATGACTAGACTTAGAGAAAATGCTCTTGTGTTCATTGATTCTCAACCTCCTGTCGAGAACAGACCCAATAAATTCCTATCTCAATTCAACTACTCTCTACAATTATTAGGATACCTCGAATTTAAAAAGGAGGAATAAATTAACACTTGAGGAAATTAATTCCCTTAAAGATAAATAGTTAATAGATAAATAGTGGAAGGTTTTAATTAGGTATCTGGCAATCTCAAAAGGAAAAGTATTACTGCCTAATTGTACAGGCCGCCTCGCTCGCCACGTCTGCAGGTGAGGATACCACTCCTCTAAAAAACTGATCCGGTGCTCCAGCCCTAGTATACGTTGCCCCACATAAACCGTAGACTGTTCCGATTCTTATAAATTCTGTTTTTTCTTGCTGATAACTTTCGCAAGTTGTCTCTTTAATGGGAAGATAAGGAATTTTTAATCGCACGCACGCTAGCCTCGGCAATTGCGTTCCAGATTTGAAACGCTCTCTCCATCCAATAAAGGACATACTAAATTGAGTCCATTGACTCAAAGGACTATCAGGATAAAAAGAATCATTGAGAGGGAACATGGAATTGCTTTTGGCATAAGCGTAAAAATAGGCACGAGTAACTTTTTGTTGATTGATGGCCACGTTAATACTGTTTCCCACGTTGATCAAAAAACCAAACATCATAATAAAGAGCGGAAAGAGAACCACCAACTCAATGAGAGCTTGACCGTTTTCGTTATCAATTATTTTTTTTTCAGTTGTACTAATTTTTTTTAACATCCATTATCCTCGATGGTGATCTCATCATTCAAGGCCTTGGAGTAAGACATACCTTCACAAGGATATCCATACACCGTTTGAATTCGGCACAAGCAATCAGCACGCCCAGGCTCCTTGCCCAAAAAGGCCTCAGACACAAAAGGTAATTTAATGGGAATCTTAAACGTTCCTATTCGATTAAAGGGCGGATCAAATAAAAAATAAGCACCGACAAAATGATAAATAGGAGTTGTGAGTCCTGGATCATTAAATTGAAGGGATCCACTTTTTATTCCGTAGCTGGCAAAATTAAATTTCTGAAATTCTGTCCGCGCGTAACCTTGTGCGTTTTGAATAAAGGCATTTAAGTCTGGAGCACTGTTGTCGGCCGTTAAGTAAGTTCGTCCTGCCTTAAAGGTAGCAAAATGCGCCAAGTAACCGATAGCAAAATTAATGGCAGTGGTCATAAAGAAAGTTGTAAAAAAAAGAATGATGCCAAAGGCAATAATAAATTCAATAGTGGATTGACCGCCTTGCTTATTTTTTTTTATTTTTTTTAACATAAAAAAATTACCTTAGGGATAGGCCTGGGCAGGGCCGAAAAACCGAGTATCGCCTTCTGTTGCGTATGAAAGATGCTTAGGCACTTGATAGACCGGTGGATAGGTTTCTGCTGTATCACCATAAATGGCATTGCGATAACAAAATTGCATCGAGCGAAATAAGCCATTGGTAAACTGACTATTGCCAGAAAACATGTCTTGCATAAAACCCATCTTCAACACAAAAGTAAACAAACCAATCACAACGGAGAGAAGTAGTATATATTCAATCGTAGTCTGACCTCTTTGCTCACGTGGCCCAAGTTGTGCAAAATTGAATTTTATTTTCATATTAATTTTTGTGTCCATTTTCGTACTGATCGTACAAGCAAATTTTAGGACAAACTCCACTACTTAAATTTTTTGAAAGGATGTGTGCAAAGGAAGCAAAATTTGTCTGAAATAAATCGCGCACCATTAAGGTGAGGTTAAACGAAAAAAAAATAATAAACATGATGACGAAAAGATATTCGATAACAGCTTGTCCGTGCTGGGAATTTAATTTTGTCTCCATAAACTAAATTATATTGCACTATGGTTGCATAGAGAAGAAATTACTAAATATCTAGATAGGTAATCATTTCATCTATTTTTTCATCTATTTTTTTATGAAAAAAGGCGATATGATGGGCTTGTCCGGCCGAAGCAAAATGATTGTTTCGCCCTACAATTATGTTTTCGGGAGCAGTCCCTGGTTTGCGGTGTGCATGCCTAACTTATTGCGAATGCTTTAAGATAAACAGGAAGCCTTAAGCGACTAACTTACAGCGCCCACCTATTGGTTAGGGGCGCGAAACTCAGAGTCTTTGGCCGGACTTTTTTGATCAAGTAAAAATTTCAGTCTTGAAACAACTCCTTTTGATTCTCTTCGCAACTTGATTCTTGACACAAATCCATTCTCCCTCAATCATTATATTAATGAGTGATATTATATCGAACCCATTTCGGCCTGAACTCCCTACCAGCTGGTTAGAAAATCTAGTCGAACAAGAAAAATCATGGGAGTCCAGTGGGATCGTTGATCAGTACCAAGACGATCAGTTACAAAATTCCCTCAATGATTCTTCCATTGAATTTGTAGAACAATTAAAATGGTTATTTGAATCGTACGTAAATATGTTCAATCAATTGCGTGGCAACTCTTCCACACATAAACAAATCAAAGTTTTCAAGATTGCCAATACTGCCAACGATTTTATTTTATTTAGAAATTCTTTAAAACTCATGGTGACGAGAAAAAATGCAGATGTTATCGCGATTGGACTCTTTGTCGGAAACACGCCGCACCATCAGCAAAATTCTCACGAACTCAAAGCTCACGTTGGGCCCTTCAAAAAAATTAGCTGGCAAATTCACGGTGAGACAGTAGATCCACAGGCCCTGGTCCAAGAATACTTAACTGAGTTTATTAAACACTCGACCATCTAAATCCCAACTCCAAGCAATCCGCTATATTTAGCTTTGACCAAAACCTTACTGAATCGAATCAAAATAAAATCCACAATGTAATCTTTAGTATCCAAATGGCCCTGCCATTGCACTTTTATCTTTCCTGCGCTAAATAGAGGACCGGCCCATATATTTTTAATTTTTATTTTTAACGAGGAGAAATCATGAAGAGTTTAAAAAATTTGTTTTTAGTTCTAGGGTGCACATATTTATTTACTGCCCAAGCGGCCGTTTATCAATGCACCATTGATCAAGATAATGGTCTACTATTGGCCTTATCAAATAATTCAGGGGTCATCATCAAAAATGAAAAAGGAAATTTTTCTCCATTAAGTGGCAAAGTGAAGTATGCAACGGCTCCAGGTAACGGACCTACAATCGTATTACTACAATCACCTGAACCAACTATTAAAGAATGGTCATTAAATAATGATTGTTTTGTAACTGGAACAAATTATAAAGTGACTTTAAAAGTGGACGCGAATGGTAATGTTGAAAGTTCACTTCAACTAACGGCTTCACTTTACAAAAACCCAAATCGTTTAGGAGACACTTCTTGTGATTACCCGATCTTTTCTATCTCGCCCATTCGTAAAATTAATTGTAAGTTACTTCAATAATTTCGAAAAAGTTTTCGGTCGATCAGAAACTTTTTTCTGATCGATCTTTCCGATCTCTGCCATAAAAATAAAATCATTAAATATAAATACTCTTCTTCCCTCCCCGCTGCGAGGAAAGTGATTTGCTTCCGTGAAACTCATAATAATTATATAGCTGCTCTTCCACCGTTGGCATGGTAACGCCAAATAATTTTTCAATATTTTTGCAACTCAAAGAAAAATTTAATCCGGCCCGACTCAACGCGCTCTTCACATCTTCATGGGAATGAGTTTGATTTTTTTTGCCAATTAATGAAGAATCCGTTCCGATAATTTCTGAAACAAGCAAGGCAAGCTCGTACCTTGTCAGCGCATTGGGGGAACTGAAATTTAAAATTCGTCCCATAATATTATTTTCAATGCAAAGATAAATTAATTTTCCAAGTAACAACGAACTCACGTGGCCGTTTTTGAGTTGATCGTCAGCGTAAAAGGATTTTCCTTGCATGAGATGATTTTCTAAAAATTCTAAGTAAGAGCATTGGTGTGAGCTAAAGCTTCTTCCAAAAACATCTGTGGTTCGAATGATTAAATAGTTTGAAAAACTTTTTTGCAAAATATATTCGGCGGTATACATCGAATTCCCATAGACCGTATCCGGACGTGGAATTTCTTTTTCGGCATAAAAAGATCCCTCACCAGAAAAAACAAATGAATGGGAGAGATAAATAAATAAAATACCTGCTTTTTCACAAGTTGAAGCGGCCGAAAGTGCGGCCACATTATTGAGCGCATCGGTCATTTTGGGCTCACGTTGTGCGCGGTTAATATCATGAAGGCCCGCGCTATAAATAACGACGTCGGGAGAAAGGGTATATATTAATTTTTGAAGGGCATCCCGATTCGTCACATCTAAAGGAATGGCCAAAACATCATCAATAGAAATTCGGTGACTAAAGTAGGTCGTAATGAGTCGATATTTTCCGTAAAGGTAGTGCAGTATATTGCACCCTAAATAAGATGATCCACCAATAACAAGAATACGCTTTTTTCGATTTTCAAAATGTTCCACTTAATTTTTATTGTACATGAAATCGATGACTAGTAAGAAAAAAACCCTTGCCCCATACGAGGCAAAGGGTTGTTGTACTTCATTTTGGCATGAGTGTTAGGACAGTAATTTGAGGGCAGCTCCCGTCTGTTGATTAGCTTGCGCGAGTACGCTAATCCCAGACTGAGAAAGTACGTTATTCTTGGCGAGCTCAGCGCTCTCTTGCGCCATGTCTGCGTCGCGGATTCGCGAGTTAGCAGCGCTGTAATTCTCATCGGTAATCTCGAGGTTATTCGACGTCGAGTTTAGTCGATTCTGAATCGCTCCTAATTTTGCTCTCGCACCGTTAACATGATTGAGAGATTCATCTAGCGCTGCAAGACTGTTTTGCGCACCAATCTTTGTCGAGATAGCTTCAGCACTAATACCCAAGGACTCAAGAGTAGCATTGATATCAGAAGAATCAAAAGCGATACGATCTACAAAAGGATTATTTCTTACTCCCACTTGCAGTTCCATGACGCCACCTGTTCCATTTAGTAATTTCTTACTATTGAACTCGGTACCCTCAGAAATTCTCGCAATCTCTTCTTTCAAACTTTGAAATTCCACATCCGAAAATTTTCGCTCCACTTCTCCGACGGTGTCAGAGGCTGCTTGCACGGCCAATTCTCGAAGTCGAATGATCATATTTGAAACCTCATTGAGCGATCCTTCTGCAACTTGAACCATTGAGATACCATCATCCGCATTTCTCTTCGCCTGACGATAACCACGGATCTGAGCACGCAAGTTTTCACTTATCGCAAGCCCGGCCGCGTCGTCGGACGCTCTCGTAATACGTTCTCCAGAGGACAACTTTCTAAAAGTGCTCTCTAGATTGCGTGTCGTATTCTTTAAATTTCTTTGTGCGCCAATAGACGACACATTAGTATTAATTCTTAATCCCATATTTTAATCTCCTGTTAAATTCATTAAGCACCTCCTGTGAAAAATTTCCCATCGTACTAACGGGAAGTTAATAATAGTTCTGTCTTCGATCATTCATCGTTCATTCTTCATACCGACTCTTCTCGAGTCACCCTCGAACGCACGTGCTCACTCATGCCATGACGAGCACTTTATTTAAGTAACGTTCTTAACTTTCACAATCACGTATCATTTCCGTATCGTTTCAAAGTTTCGACATCACTCAAGCAGGTGTTGATTTCATTGCCTACACATTGCTGTGCAAACTATTTTATTGCAGAAAATATTTATAGCGAAACCAACTTAAACTAAGTCTGAGAAGCCGCCGAAATAAGTCCAAGTGCATTCGTAGACGTTTTGTTCGCTTGCGCGAGCACTGACGTACCAGCTTGCATGAGGATATTGTTTCGTGTGAGCTCCGCCGCTGTGGCCGCAATATCAGCATCTCTCACTCGCGAATTCGCGGCAGACATGTTTTCGATACTCACCGCTAGGTTGTTAATCGTAGATTGCAACCTGTTTTGGAGAGCACCAAAATCTGCTCGAATTCCCGACACAGATAAGATCGATTGATCGATAGCTGCGAGAGAGTTTTGTGCTGAGATTTTGTCCGCAACGGATGTTAGGTTTAACCCTAACGCTGCGACGTTCACATCTGCTGATGAAGCATCAAATGTGAGACGATCTGAGATGGGGTCATTTTTGGTTCCGATCTGAATGTCCAACACGGCGCCGGTTCCATTCAACAGCTTCACACTGTTAAACTCCGTTCCGTTGGCAATCCGATCTACTTCTGAAAGAAGCTGCTCAAATTCCACGTTAAGGAATTTTCTCTCTGTTGGCCCAATCGTATCAGAAGCAGCTTGCACAGCTAACTCGCGCAATCTGATCATGATGTTGGAGACCTCTGAAAGTGCACCCTCTGCGATTTGGACGAGAGAAATTCCGTCCTGTGCGTTTCGCTCCGCTTGTCCTAGCCCCTTAATCTGTGCTTTCAGATTTTCGGAAATGGCCAGTCCGGCAGCATCATCTCCGGCCCGGTTGATCCGGTACCCCGACGACAACTGCTCTAAGCTCTTCTGGAGCGCCAACCCCGTACCCCTCAAGTTTCTCTGTGCATTGAGGGAGGACACGTTGGTGTTGATCCGAAGACCCATCTTCATCCTCCTTGATGAAAAATTGCCTTAAATCCATTTAAGGCATAAGAGAGAAGATATCTCTCCTACAAAGGTCTTAACGGAGTTTGGTGGTCCGAGTATTAATACACCAAATTGGTGAGGAAAAAATTGCTTAAAATTAAAAATTATTTGAAGAAATGGTGTAAAAATTGCCGCTTTTTTTGTTTTAATTCCTTAATCTCATTAATCTATTAAATTTTTTTATGCTCAAATTTTTTAGAAAAAATAAATCGAATTAATATTGTTTATTAATATAAGGAACTAAATAATCCGAAACACTTTCCTTGCTAAAACCACCCGATTGATCTTTGCACGATATGAGTATTTTAAAATACCTTGAGAAGCTATCATAGTATTTTTGATATTCTTTATCTGTTTTATATTCCACTCGAACGGAAATTTCTACTCTTGAAAAACTAATTGCGTTTCCGTTTTGATAATTTTTCTTAAAATCAATTTTCTCGAAACTAGCGATAGCATTCTCTTTTCCTATTTTTTTATTCAGACGGTAGACCTTTTCTACGCTTAAGATAGGATCTAAATTGGTCCAACGACCTCTATCCCTATCGTTGTTTACATACTTATTAAAAAGTCCCTCGACTTCATTTGGGATTAACTTAAATTTTTCCGCATCAATACTTAATTTGCTTTTTATCTCTTGATAGGAAAATTGATTTTTATTCTTCTGATTGGTTTTACATTCGATATTCGTCTTTAATTTAAATTCTTCTGATTTGGAATCTCGCTCTACATCGAGCTCACACTTTTTAAATGATTCAGAGTTTACAAGCAAGCCTTTATGTTGCTCGGTATGAGGAAAACTTTTCTTAAATGTATATTTCGCTTCGTTTTTTTCATTTACTCTTAGTCGCAGTGACATGTCCTCCGCATTCATTCTATTGTTTTCGTCAGTGAAGTAAAACTCAAACCTGCGATCTTCTTCTTCAACTATACGAGTACCAAGTTTTTCCACAAGTCTTTCCCAATTTGGATGACATACCTTCCACTGAAGTTCGGCCACTTTTATGGGTATAGGTTGTTGCGCGAAAGAAATTTGGGATACAAGACACAAAAAATAAAAAAAAGATGATCTTGAAAAAAAAGTATATTTAAATTTTTTATGCATATCTCTTCCTTTTGATTCATTTAGGACTTGCCCCCTATATTACTACTAAAAAAATCTAAGGATCAAAACAGTGGAAAAAAAGAATTTTTTTTCCACCTGTAAGTGCGACATGTAAAATAAGTTAATACAACTGTGTAAAGTTTATAAATTCACTCTCTTCATTGACTCACTCACTAATGATTAATAGAATGCAAAGGCCAAGCTCTAGGGGCCATCGCTGGAAATGGAAGGTTTCAAAACCCAACATTTCGGGAGGAAAGTCCGGACACCAAAGAACACCGAAGCGGGTAACGCCCGTCCGTCGTGAGGCGAGGACAAGTGCAACAGAAAGCAAGTACGCTACTCTTGGCCGCCCATTCTAAAGATGGGAATCCAAAAGTAGGCAGTAGTGAAACCAGGTAAACTCTTCGGGGTGCAAGCTCACATAGGCCAACGTTTGATGTCTGTTCGACAGAGTTGGCGGGTAGAGTGCTAAAGATTTTGAGTAATTAAGATCGTAGAGGAATGATGGCCACAACAGAATCCGGCTTACTCTAGAACTTGGCCTTTTTATTTTTTTATGTCTCCTTTTTTGATACGACTAAGTCCTTTCATCGTCGCACTACTCAAATGTAGTCCGTGCAGCTTTGCGGAGGAATAAAATACTAAGCGCTCAAAAATTTTCTCTTTCTTAAATTTTCCCAAAGTACAAACTTCCTCCCAATTCAAAACATAGACATCATTTTTAAATTTATATTTAGTTATCGTAGAGGAATAATTGGCCACCGGTTTTAAATTTTTCTTTTTTAAAAAATCTTTTAATGCACTATCTTGAATTCTGGGATATTGGGAAAATAAATTTTCTTGATCTAGTCCGTTAGTAAAAACCAACGTCTCCCATTGTCCACTCAACCACTCCTGATTATTTTTTTGATAAAAATACATTCCTTCACTCGACTTAATAAAAACACGAATCAATTCTATGACAATGGACTCTTTTTTCTTCTTCTTTTTTTGCCCAAAAGTAAGTGGCCCTTTATTTTTCTGTGCTTGGCAGTGCTTTTTTAAGGGACAGACCTGACAATCAGCAGATCTTTCTTTACAAAAAATTCGCCCCACATCCATCATCGCTTCTAAAAAATGGCGATAAGAAAATTTTCTTTGCAAAAAATAGTTGGGCCAATATTTTTCCATATCCTCGGTGGTAAATGAATTCTCAACCCCAAAAAAACGAGACAACACTCTTTGCAAATTAGTATCGAGCGCCAACGCCGGTTGATCTCCTCCGATTCCACGAATGGCATTGGCCGTGTAGGGGCCGATTCCAGGAAAATCCAAAAGACGTTTTTCTTCAAGGGGCAATTCCCCATCACTCGTTTCATGGACGACATGTCTGGCAAGTTTGTTAAGGAGCCGAGCGCGCCGATAGTATCCCAGTCCTTCCCATTCCTTTAAAACTTGCGCCTCATCAGCGTTCGCTAAATCGTTCCAAGAAGGAAACGTTTTCATGAAGCTGGGAAATTTCTTAAGCACCGTACCCACCACCGTTTGTTGCAACATGAATTCTGACACAGCGGTTGAATAAAGCGTTCGATTGGGGGCGCGCCACGGAAGGCCAGAAAATTGAGATTGAGACCACGCTATGGCCGCTTCAATAGATAATAAAAAATTCATGATTAATAGTGTCCTTCCGGTAATGTGGCCTAAAATTATTTAATTTTTCATGTAAACTGAATATTTTTGAGATAATTCCAAGGTAGCCAAAGCTCTGGAAACTTTTTTACCAACTTTGCATTCTCGTGGAGGGCAATAAGATATTTAAA